>NZ_JBQISV010000104.1:0-6701 GCF_056800975.1 Acutalibacter sp. | reverse complement strand
TCTTGGGGCAAAGCCCTAAGCACCCACCAGGGGCCTAACGCCCCTGGACCGCGAAATTACCCGCCTTTTTTGGGAGCGATCGCAAAATTGATTTCCCTGCCCGCGCCTCATTTCCTCTTGACAACCCGGTCCCTTTGTGCTATGCTTGTGTTAACGTTAACACACCCGGAAGGAGGAACCCCCTTGGCAGTGAAAATGGCGGATATCGCCCGGGAGGCCGGGGTCTCCATCGGCACGGTGGGGCGGGTGCTGCACCGCAACGGCTATGTCTCTCAGGAGGCCCGCAAGCGGGTGGAGGCCGCTGTCAGCCGGCTGGGCTATGTGCCAAACGTCATGGCCCGCGCCCTGAAAAGCCAGAAAAGCGGCATCATCGGCTGTCTGGCTATGGAAAATGTCAACGGGCTGTTTCAGCGCATCAACAGCGCCTTTACCCAGGCGGCGGAGCAGGCCGGCTACCAGATTGTCACCATGCTGGGCCGCTCGGGCCACCGGGACGAGGAAAAGCTGATTGACCAGTTTACCGGCCTGCGGGTGGACGGCCTGGCTGTCATCTCCAACAAAAACCTGACCGGCGCGCTGTTTGACAAGCTCAGGGCCCGGGGCATTCCCGTGGTGGCGGTGGAGCGAACCTACTCCCACCCCCATGTGGACAATCTGTCGGTAAGGGACCGGGAGGGCTGCTATCAGGCCGCGGAGCGTTTTTTGCAGAAGGGCCACCGCCGGGTGGCGGCCATTGCCGCCGGCTGGGCCGAGCCGGTGGAGGCCGCCCGCCGGGAGGGCTTCCGGCAGGCCCTGTGCGACTGGGGCGTCCCACGAGAACGCCAGCTGGTTCAGACGGTGGGCCAGTACCGCCTGGAGGAGGGCCGGGCCGCTATGGAGGCCCTGCTGGCCCTGGACGAACCCCCCACCGGGGTCTTCTGCACAGCGGACACCCTGGCGGCGGGGGCCATGCAGGCCATCTATCAGGCGGGGCGGCGGGTGCCGGAGGACTTCTCTATTGCGGGGTATGACAATGTGCTGGCGGCGCAGCTGGCCCCGGCTATCGACTCGGTGGACCTGGACATGGAGCGGATTGGGGAGCGGATTGTCTCGATTTTGCGGCGGCGGATGGAAGCGCCGGCGGCTCCGGCCATATGGGAGGAGCTGGACACGGTGTATATCAGCCGGGGAACGGTAGCGAGCCCCAAAGCAAGCCCCGCAACGCGAGCAGAAAGCCAGCTCAAATAAGCAAGTGCCAAACGCGAACTAAAAGTTTCGTCAACCTTTTCAAAGGTTGCAGGGTGTGGGGCAGCGCCCCACGACCTTGACCTTGAACTTAGGCGGCGCAGAAAGCAAAGCCGCGAGGCACGAGTTCGCTCCCATGACCAAGTTCAGGACGGGGTAAGGCTGCGCCGCCGTCGACTTGCCGAAGGCAAGTCGAACTTAGCGAGGTCGACCAAAGGGAGACCAGCGGACGGCTATCGAGCTGTAAATTCAGAGGCAGCAGCCTGCCGGTGCTTCTGTCAAGAGACACCAGAACAAAAAAAGAAATAAAAATAATGTTATTTTTTCTCCCAGCGGATAGTTTGCAGACGACAAATTCAGAGGCAGCAGCCTGCCGGTGCTTCTGTCAAGAGACGCCAGAACAAAAAAGAAATAAAAATAATGTTATTTTTTCTCACGCAGGCGAAGAAGCCTGAAATGTAAAGCAAGAATATCCGCTCCATAAAATAAGCTTTTTCGGGTCTTGCCACCCTTTTTTATCCCATTTATGGCAACGTTATCACAAATCACAGGAGGAATCACCATGAAAACTGTCACAGCAGGAATGCTGGGCTGCGGCTCCATCACCCAGCAGCGTCACGCCCCGGAGTATGCCGCCCGGGAGGATGTGGAGATCGGGGGCTTTTACGACGTGGACCAGGACCGCGCCCAGTCTCTGGCACAAAAGTACGGCGGCAAAGCCTACCCCTCCCCTGAGGCCATGCTGGCCGACCCGGCCATCGGCGCGGTGAGCGTGTGCTCCCCCAACCACACCCATGCCAGCCTGGCCGTCGCCGCCCTGAACGCCGGCAAGCATGTGCTGGTAGAAAAGCCCATGGCCCTCTCCCTTCAGGAGACCCGGGCGATTCTGGAGGCCGAGAAAGCCTCCGGCCGGGTGCTGATGCCCGGCCACAACCAGCGGCTCATCCCCACCCACCGCAAGGCAAAGGAGCTGCTGGACAAGGGCGCCATCGGCAAGCCCCTGTTCGTGCAGTGCAGCTTTAAGCATGCCGGGCCGGAGAGCTGGAGCATCAATAAGTCCAACAGCACCTGGTTTTTCGACAAGTCCCGGGCCCATTTCGGGGTGTTCGGCGACCTGGGCTCCCACAAAATCGACCTGATCCGCTTTCTCACCGGCAAGGAGATTGCCGCAGTGTTCGCCACGCTGATGACCCTGAACAAGCGCAAGGCCGACGGCTCCCTCATCGACCTGGAGGACAACGCGGTGTGCCAGTTCCGCATGGAGGACGGTATGCCGGGCATCATGCACTTCAGCTGGACCAACTACGGCCAGGAGGACAACGGCACCACCATCTACGGCGAGGACGGGGTGATGAAGGTGTTCGGCGACTATGCCGACGACATTGTGCTGGAAATGCGGGACGACACCACCGTGAAATACCATGTGGGCACCATCAGCACCAACACCAACCAGCTGGCCTCTGGGGTCATCGACGAGTTTGTCACCGCCATTCTGGAGGGCCGCATGCCCATTGTCACCGGTATCGACGGCCACAACACCCTGGCTGTTCTGGAAGCCGGAACACGCTCCGCCCAAGAGAACCGCTGGGCGGAGGTGGAGTACTGAGCCATAGCCCCGCCGTGAATCAAGCCAGCCCCCACAGCCTGAGGAGAAAGGCCGCGGGGGCTGCTTTTTTTGCGGACAGGCCGGCAAAGGGGCTCCTCCCGCCGCAAACAAGCGTTTGACAGATCGCCTCCCCCTTGGTATAATGTACCAAAGCAAACCGAGCTTTTCATGACCCTACGCATAAAGGAGAAGTACCATGAACGAAAAGGAAATCAGCGAGATCCGCCGGCGTTTTCAGCCGGAAAAAAGCAATATCACTCTGGTCAACGGCTGCTATGTCAACGCCCAGGGAGAGATCGTCTCCCAGTTCGGCCAGTCCTTGAACATGACCAGCCAGGAGGAGGCGGAGAGCATCCTCTCGGTGCTCAAGCGCAGCCTTTCCGGCACCCTGGGCAAGCAGCTCAACGACATTGTGTTTGAGACCAGCCAGGTGGTGGACAGCGATGAGCACCGGCTGCTTATGGCCCTGCGGGACAGCGGCCTGAAGGACGAGGGCGTTGCCAACGCCTTTTACCAGCGGGTGATCGAGTGCCTGGAAATGGAGGGCCCCTACCTGATTCTGCTGGCTCATGACAAATACGACGTGCCCTACCGGCTGAAGGACGGCGCCCCCAACCCGGACGGCTCCAGCGAGGTATATTCCTACATTGTCTGCGCCATATGCCCCATGAAGGAGACCAAGCCCGCCCTGCGCTACGACCTGCCCGACAGCGTCATCTGCAACCGGGAGGCGGACTGGCTGGTGGGCCCGCCGGAGGTGGGCTTCCTCTTCCCTGCCTTTGACGACCGCAGCGCCAACATCTACAGCGCCCTGTATTACACCAAAAACATCACCGAGGACCACCCGGAATTTGTGGAGGGGCTGTTCCGGGTAGAGCCCCCCATGCCCGCCGGGGTGCAGCAGGAGACCTTTCGGGAGCTGCTGACCGAGGCCCTGGCCGAGGAGTGCAGCTTTGACGTGGTGCAGGAGGTGCAGGGCCGCCTGGGCGAGATGGTGGAGGAGCACAAGGCCAGCAAAAGCCCCGAGCCCCTGTCCATCTCCAAAACCACCCTGCTGGGGGTTCTGGAGGCCACCGGCGTGGCCCCGGAGAAGACCGCCGCCTTTGAGGAAAAATTTGAGGAGGCCTTTGGCACCGGGGCGGTGAACCCCCGCAACCTGGTAAACACCAAGGAGTTTGTGGTGAAGACCCCCAGCGTCACCATAAAAGCCGCCCCGGAGTGCGCCGGCCTCATTGAGCCCCGGAGAATCAACGGCCGGCAGTACATTCTGGTGCAGGTGGACGGCGAGGTAGAGTTCAACGGGGTCACCGTGTGCTTTGACCCGCCCGAGGAGGCCCCTCCCCTGGGCCCCTTGCCGGACCGGCCCGCCCCGGCGGAAGAAAGCGGGCCCCTTCCCCAGGATGAGGACAGCCAGTCTGACGAAAACGGGCCCCTTCCCCAGGGCGGGGACAGTCTCCCGGAACAGCCGGAGGAGGGGGCGGACAGCCAGTCGGACGAAAAGGGAGATGAGGAGGCATGACCGCGAACATCCTCCTTTCGGCGGCGGTTCTGGGGCTGTTTCTGGCGCTGGCCCTGCGGTGCCTTGGGCTGGCCGGCGCGCCGCTGCCCCAGCCTGCCGGGGCCTCCGGCGTTGTCCGCAAGCCCTATCTGCCCAGCCGCAAGACCCTGCTGTGGGTGTTTCTGGGCGCGCTGGGCCTGCGGCTGGCCATGCTGCTGGCCATAGCGGCCCACACCGCCTTCACCAACGAAAAGGGGCTGACCTGGCAGGCCCTGAAGGGCAGCTTTCTTCTGTGGGACGCCCGGCACTATATCAACCTGATTGAGCAGGGCTACAGCGGCTACCAGGAGGATGGGAAGCACATCTTTCTGGTGTTCTACCCCTTTTATGTGTGGGTTGTCCGGGCAGTAAGGCTGGCTGTGCCCAGCACCATAGGGGCGGGGCTGCTGGTCTCTGTGGTCAGCTACGCCTGGGGCTGCTGCTGGGTCTACCGGCTGGCGGGGCTGGCTGCCAACCGGCGGACCGCCTTATACACGGTGCTGCTGCTGTCCGCCTACCCCTTCTCCTTTTTCTTCGGCACGGTAATGACCGAGGGCTTGTTTTTGCTCACCACCTCCGCCTCGCTGTATTTTGCTTTACGGCGAAAGTGGCTGTTTTACGGCATATGGGGGGCGCTGGCTGCGCTGACCCGCATGACGGACGTTCTGGTGATGGTTCCGGCCCTGCTTGCCCTGTTGGAGGACGCCAAGCCCCTGCGCCCGCCGGTGCGGCAGTCGCTGAAAAAGAGCTGGCTCTGTCTGCTGAAGGCCCTGCCCCTGATTCTGCTGCCTCTGCTGGGGGCGGCGGGGTACTGGGCGCTGAACTGGCATGTGGACGGAGACCCCTTCGCCTTTGCGGGCCACCAGGAGCACTGGCACCAGGGGGGCATGTGGGTGTCAAAGGTACTGGTTTACATCTGGCAGTACGGGGCGAAAAACCTGACTCAGCCCATCGGCTGGGCGGTGTGGCTGCCTGAGCTGGCGTTGTTCGGCCTGTGCTTTCTGCTTTTGGCCCTATGCGCCTGGCGGGAGAAAGCGCCGGCAGGGCTGCTGGCCTATGGGTTCTGCTATCTGATTGCCAACTACTCCCTCTCCTGGCTGCTGAGCGCGGGGCGGTATCTCAGCTGCGGCGTGGCGTTTTTCCTGTTTGCCGCCATACTGACCGAACGCCGCCCCATCCTGCGCGGTTTCCTCCTCGTCACCGAGGCCGTTCTGCTAGGCGCTTACTACTTCTCCTACCTCTCCCACGCCCCCATCATGTAGCCAGCGTGACGCTGGACCCAATTCGCGAAGTGCGCTGGCAGGCCAGCGCGGCGTGGGTGCTGGTAGCGAGGCTTGTGGTCGCGGTTTGTTACGGCTGCTGGCCGCAAACTTTTTAAGGGCTCTGCCAGCGTGACGCTGGACCCAGTTCGCGAAGTGCGCTGGCAGGCCAGCGCGGCGTGGGTGCTGGTAGCGAGGCTTGTGGTCGCGGTTTGCGGCGGCTGCTGGCCGCAAACTTTTTAAGGGCTCTGCCAGCGTGACGCTGTGGCTGGTTCGCAAAGCGGTCTGTTGGGCCCCCAGCTTACAGGCTATGCCTGGCCTGCGTCAGGAATTTGCCCACTCCGCGCTGAAAAAGGTTTGACTTAGGCCCCGTCAAGTGCTATGCTTTTGGGTAGAGGAGCGGTCCGTCCGCTTTCAGAAAGGAGGCTGTCCATGAGTCAGAATGCCTTTACCGGCGGGGTAGACCCCGGCGGTCTCTGGACCCAGAACGACGTCCGTATCCTAATCTGCTACATCCTTGCCAGCGTCAACGCCCCCCTCTCTGAGGAGGACATCCGGGGGGTGATTCAGGGCCGCGCCCTGGCCAACTATTTTGAGACCGCCGACGCCCTGGCCGCGCTGGAGAAGCTGGGCCATATCACCCGGGACCCGGAGGGCTTCCGCGTTACCGGCACCGGGCGGCAGGTGGCCGAGGGGCTGGACACCTCCCTTCCCCTTGCCGTGCGGGACAAGGCCCTGGAGGCCGCGCTCTCTCTGCTGGCCCGGGGCCGCGCCCAGCGGGAGAACACGGTGGAGATTCTGGAAGAGGGCCGGGGGTGCCGGGTGGTGTGCCGCGTCTCCGGCGGGCAGGACCTGGAGCTGATGGCCCTGTCCCTCTATGTGCCGGACCGGGCCCAGGCCAGGCTGGTGCAGGAGAGCTTCTACCAGAACCCGGACCACATTTACAAGCTGCTTCTGGCTGCGCTCACCGGCGACAAGAGCTACACCGGAGAATAGCCGGTCCTTCCCTATTGTCAGAAGCCCTCCCCCGTCCCTCCGCAGGTGTGGCGGGGGGGGGGGGGGGGGGGGGGGGGGG
>NZ_JBQISV010000103.1:0-6961 GCF_056800975.1 Acutalibacter sp. | reverse complement strand
CTTTGGGGCAAAAAGACGGTGTTTTTGATTTTTCAAACGAGCCCTAATGCAGGGGTGGGTATCATCCGCCAAGTCCGTGGAAGTACCGGAGCCCTGGGAGAGGCGGGCGGACACGCTGGTCCGGCCCCTACTAGGCCCCTGGATGTGAATCAATAGAATGCGCGGTAGGACACTGCCCAGGGGTTTTCCGCACTTGCAATCCACCGTGAAGCGTAGTATAATGTGCGTGTCGCCACAAAAGCAAGACCCAGGGAAACCGAGCTCCCTGGGTCTCTTTACAGGGGCTGCCTCCCAACAGAGCCTTTCTTCTGTCTGGGGGAGAACCGGTTACTTTTTTCCAGATTCTGCCGATATATGATATAGAGTGATTTTCAGAAGGAAGGGAAGCTGTATGAATTTTGCTGTCAACCGGAACACAGGCCCTGTTTCTCCTATGCGGTCCGCTGCCTGGGCCAGGCCGGAGGCCGGGGCGCAGGAGCCCGCCCCTGGCCCCCGGGACGCGGTCAGCATCTCCGGCGAGGCCCGGCAGGCCTTGGAGGGAGAGGAACTGTCCCCTGTGGAAAAGGCCCTGAAGGGCGCCACCCAGGAGCAGGTTCAGGCCTGGATGGAGGAATGGCAGACCCAGCATCAGCTGGAGGTCAACTGGAACGCTGTGGTGGACCCGGACCACAGCATCTACGCAAAAAGCTATATGGAGTCTCTGGTGTGTCAGTATGACAAGACCCGGCAGGCTGTTGAGGCCTATTATCAGGAGGGGCACCAGGAAAACCTGCGCTTTTCCAACCCCTATAACCATCTGGTGGAAAAATATAAGTTTTCCGGCTCCCCCTACTTCAAGGGGGACTGGTCCCAGGCTCAGCGGGACATGGCTTTCCGGCAGGAGGAGGCTTTGCTCCGGGGCGGGCGGGTTGTGCTGAACGACCCCTGGGCTCTGGCAGCGTCAGGCGGCGTGCCTGACGGGGAGGCTGTGGACAAGGCTGCCCGGGCCTATGCCCAAAGCGTTCTTGACCAGCTGATTGCCAAGTATAAACAGACCAAGGGCATCGAAGGATAATATTGCCGTTGAACGGACCTGTGCCCCCGGCAAGTCATACTGCTGGGCAAAGTCTGTCTCAAAGCCAGAGGGATGAAGGATTTTTGCCCGGAAACAGCCCGTTTTCAGGCAAGTTTTGGGTACTATTGGGGGTTTTTGCACGGAAAACAGCCGTTGCAGGCGTTATTTGTCCAAACAATCAAGCTGCAAGTTGAAAACAGAGAATCGCAGAACAGAAAAGGAGAATGGAACCCATGAGCGAAAACATGGAAAGCTGCACCCATGACTGCTCCTCCTGCGGGGCGGACTGCCCGTCCCGGCAGAACCCGGAGAGCATGATCGAAAAGCTGAATGACCTGAGCCATGTAAAGAAGGTGATCGGCATTGTCAGCGGCAAGGGGGGCGTGGGCAAGTCCCTGGTCACCTCCATGCTGGCTGTCACCCTGCGCCGCCGGGAGAACGCTGTGGCAGTGCTGGACGCGGACATCACCGGGCCCAGCATTCCCAAGTGCTTTGGGCTGAAGGGCCGGGCCATGGCTGACGAGAACGGCATGTACCCCCGGGAGTCCAAAACCGGCGTGAAGGTAATGAGCATCAACCTGCTGCTGGAGGAGGAGACCGCCCCGGTGGTGTGGCGGGGCCCGGTGATTGCTGGAGCCGTAAAGCAGTTCTGGACTGACGTGGTATGGGGGGACGTGGACTATATGTTTGTGGACATGCCCCCCGGCACCGGAGATGTACCCTTGACCGTGTTCCAGTCTCTGCCCCTGGACGGCATTATTATTGTCACCTCTCCTCAGGAGCTGGTGGGCATGATCGTCTCCAAGGCGGTGGAGATGGCCAAGCTGATGAATATTCCTGTGCTGGGGCTGATTGAGAACCTGAGCTATTATCAGTGCCCGGACTGCGGCAAAAAGGTCAGCCTGTTTGGCGAGAGCCACCTGGACGAGGTAGCGGCCAAATACGCCCTGCCTGTGCTGGGACGGCTGCCCATTGACCCCACCTTGGCCAGCGCCTGCGACCGGGGCATTATCGAGCTGTTTGGCGGCGACTGGTTGGAAGCCGCCGCTGACCGGATTGAGGCCATGGAGTAAGGGGCAGCTAGTGCGCGCCCTGTGAAAACAAAAGGAAAGCCCCCGGTGAGAGCCGGGGGCCTTTTTGATTTAGGATTTTTCCGCGCTGGCTGCCCGGAGGAAGGTGACAATCTCCGCACGGGAGCAGCGTTTGCCGGGGTTGAAGCGGTTGTTGCCCGCGCCAGTGGTAATCCGGTTCTCCACCGCCCAGCTGATGGCCGCATCATAAACAGAGTTGCCCGTCATGTCGCTGAAAGCCGCAGTGGCGGTGGGCTGAGGCCTTCCGGCTGCCGCCCAGAGGAAGGTCACTGCCTGGACCCGGGTGCAGGGCATGGTCGCGCCGAATTTGCCGCCGCCCATGCCGCTGGTGACGCCCTGCTCCACGGCCCAGCTGATGGCGCTGCGGAAGGCCGGAAGCGAGGGCATGTCCACAAAGTCTGCCGGGGCGGAGGGGCTGGGCCGGCCCTCTGAGGCCCAGATGAAGGTCATAATCTCCGCACGGGTGCAGGTGTCGTGGGGCTTGAAGGTGCTGCTGCTGCCCTTGCCGCTGGTGATGTTGTTCTGCACCGCCCAGGCCACTGACACGGCAAACCAGTCTCTTTCGCCCACATCGGTAAAGGCTGGCGGCGCGGGAGTGGGGGTAGGCTCCTCAGTGGGTTCAGGGGTGGGAGTAGGCTCCTCTGTGGGCTCGGGAGTGGGTGTAGGCTCCTCTGTGGGTTCGGGGGTGGGGGTAGGCTCCTCTGTGGGCTCGGGGGTGGGGGTAGGCTCCTCTGTGGGTTCGGGAGTGGGGGTGGGCTCCTCTGTGGGCTTGGGGGTGGGGGTGGGGTCGGGCGCGGTTTCGCCGTTGTAGTAAATGGTGGCGTTGGCAATCTCATCGTTAAACTCGCCGATAGAAATTTGCGCCCACTCGCTCTCACTACCCGCATAGAATATATTTTTCAAAGCCATAATTCCCAGTGCACCTCGTTCAATCGTCCGCAGGCTTTTGGGAAGGGTTATGCTGATCAATCCACTACAGCCGGAAAAAACAAGGTCTTTCAATGTGGTGATACCCTCTGGAATTACCACGCTGACCAAGCTCTCACAATTGCTGAAAGCGCTTGAACCGATGGACTTGACCTGTTCAGGCAGCGTAATTTCAGTGATAGCACAATTATAAAAAGCGCTGTCACCAATCGTCATAAGGCTTGCAGGGAGTTGAACAGACTGCAGGCTGGTGCAGGCCCAAAAGCAGCGCTTAGGAACAGAGGTAATCCCCTCGGGAATCTGGATAGAAGTCAGCCCAGTGCACCGAAAAAAAGCTTCTTCCCCAATAGAAAACACAGACTTTGGAATGTCAAGGGTGGTCAGCTGAAAGCATTCTTTGAACACAGAGTCGCCAATGCTCTTCAACCCTTCCGGCAGGGTGACCTTCATTAAATTGGCACATTCCTGGAACAATCTGGCGGGCAGCGCAGTGACTTTGGCAGGGATATTGATCTCTGTCAGACTGGTGCAGCCCCAAAAGGCTGAGTCGCCCAGACTGAGCAGGGAGTCTGGCAGACTGACGCTTGCCAGATTATGGCAGTCCGAAAACGCCGACCCGCCGATACTTGTAACACCCTCGGGAATTTCGACACTGGTGATGGTATCGTTCATAAAGAACAGGGTACTTCCTACCCCTGTCACCCCGCTGGGGATGACAACATGCCCCCCAGGGCCGTTGTAGTCGGTGACAATACCGTCTTTGATGACAAAATCCTCGCTGTTCGCCCCAGCGTACAGCGGCACCGCGCCCAGCAAAAGACACAGCGCCAGCAGAACTGACAGAACTCTTTTCATGCCGCAAACCTCCAAATAATAATATTTCCAGCAGCCCCCTCGGAGAGCGGCAGCGGCCGCTCTCCCCCGGGCTTCTGCCGGAAATATAAAACGCGGTGCCGAGTTTTTCTCTCAACACCGCGCTGATAAAAATCAATGCTTTCGCACAGCCCTATTCAAATACCCTCTTGCAATGGAGATGGGAAATGGGTATAATAAGCCTGTGGTGCAATGTATTTTGCTGTGCTGAGTGGGTGAAGCACTCGTACAGGGCTGGTAGGTGCGCCAACACCTGCCAGCCTGCCGCATTTTATATTTCCTGGAATCATTATAGCCTATCTCCCCACAAATTGCAAGAAAAATGTGCGGGGCCAGGCCGCTTTTCCGCCCCCTGCCCTGCCGCCCGGCCGGATTGCAGAAAGCACAGCTTTTTGCACCCCGGCCGGGCTTTTTCGCGCCCAGGCCCCCGCCGGACCCGCCGGCCAGAAGCGGGAAGTAGAAATTGTGGCTATCTCTCACAAAAAAGTGGTTTGCCCACCATATATTGTTATGGGCTGATGTGTTGATTTTTGCGCCGAAAAATGGTATCATTTCTACAAACCGTATTTTGGAGAGGAGGGCCCAGGAGCCCTCTGCGTTGGCGTTACATTGACAGGCGAGGTATATTTTGCTATACTGTAATCGGACATGGCTGAAACGAACAGGAAAGGAAGAGACCGCAGGCAATGAAAATTGGTTTGGACGTGGGTTCCACCACCCTGAAGTGTGTGGTTTACGCGGGCAGCGACCCGGTATTTCAAGAATATGAGCGGCACTATTCCCAAATCGCGGAAAAGGCCTCGGAGATGCTCTCCCGGGTCATGGAGAAGTTTCCGGAGGAGAAGGAGGCGGAGCTGTGCGTGTCGGGCTCGGCAGGCATGGGCCTTTCTGAGGACCTGCACATCCCCTTTGTGCAGGAGGTGTTTGCCACCCGCACGGCGGTAAACCGGTATCTGCCCGGGTCTGACGTGGTGATTGAGCTGGGGGGCGAGGACGCCAAGATTCTGTTTCTCTCCGGCTCTATGGAGGTGCGCATGAACGGCTCCTGCGCGGGAGGCACCGGGGCCTTTATCGACCAGATGGCCACCCTGCTGGACATTACCCCAACGGAGCTCAACGAGATTGCCGGGCAGAGCCGCAGAACCTACAGCATTGCCTCCCGGTGCGGGGTGTTCGCCAAGTCGGACATTCAGGCCCTGCTGAACCAGGGCGCGCAGAAGGACGACATTGCCGCCAGCATTCTCACCGCGGTGGTCAACCAGACTGTGGCCGGGCTGGCCCAGGGCCGGGAGATTACCGGGAAGGTGGTGTACCTGGGCGGGCCGCTTACCTTTTTCTCTCAGCTGCGGGGGGCCTTTGACAGCATTCTGGGGGTAGAGGGGGTGTGCCCCAAGGGCTCGCTGTACTATGTGGCGGCGGGGGCGGCGCTCTCGGGCCAGGGGGAGAGGGTGAGCCTGGGGGAGATTACGGAGAAAATCAGGAACTACAGCTCCAGCCACTCTTACCAGAGCAGCGAGGCCCTGTTTGCCAGCGAGGAGGAGTACCGGGAGTTTGTGGCCCGCCACAAAAGGGACAGCGTGCCCACCCGCGCCCCCTTGGGAGAGGACGGCGCGGCCTATGTGGGCATCGACGCGGGCTCTACCACAGTAAAGGCCGTGGCCGTCAACGAAAAAGGGGAGATCGTCTGCTCCCGGTATCTGCCCAACAGCGGCAATCCCATTCCGCTGGTCCGGGACTTTCTGCGGGACCTGTATGCCGGATATCCTCATATCCGCATAAAAGCCGCGGCCTCCACCGGCTATGGGGAGGAGATCGTCAAAAACGCCTTCCGGCTGGACTTCGGCCTGGTGGAGACCATGGCTCATTTCACCGCCGCCAAACGCTTTTTGCCGGAGGTCGACTTTATTATTGACATCGGGGGGCAGGACATCAAGTGCTTCAAAATCAAGAACGGGGCCATTGACAATATTTTTCTCAACGAGGCCTGCTCCTCGGGCTGCGGCTCCTTTTTGCAGACCTTTGCCGGGGCGTTGGGCTATGAAATGCGGGACTTTGCCCGGCAGGGGCTGTTTGCGGACAGCCCGGTGGACCTGGGCTCACGGTGCACGGTGTTTATGAACTCCTCTGTGAAGCAGGCCCAGAAGGACGGGGCCACCCTGGGGAATATCTCGGCGGGCCTCTCTATGAGCGTGGTGAAGAACGCCCTGTACAAGGTCATCCGGGTCACTGACGCGAAAAGTCTGGGAAAGCACATTGTAGTGCAGGGCGGCACCTTTTTGAACGACGCGGTGCTGCGGGCCTTTGAGAAGGAGATCGGCCAGCATGTCACCCGGCCCTCTGCCGCCGGGCTGATGGGGGCCTATGGCGCGGCCCTGTATGCCCAAAGCCGGGGCGGGAAGCAGAGCAGCATTCTGGGGCCGGAGGAATTGGAGAGCTTTACCCACCAGGTAAAGGCTGTCAGCTGCAACGGCTGTCAAAACCACTGCCGTCTTACTGTCAACACCTTTGCGGGCGGGGCAAGGTACATAGCGGGCAACCGCTGCGACAAGCCCCTGCAAAAGCACAGCCCCACTGCAAAATATAACCTCTACGACTACAAAAAGCAGCTGTTGGAGGCCTACCGGCCCTGTGAGGGGCCCCGGGGGCGCATCGGCATTCCCATGGGGCTGAACCTGTTTGAGCTGTACCCCTTCTGGCACACCTTTTTCCGCAGCCTGGGCTTTGGGGTAACAGCCTCGCCCCCCTCGGACCGGCAGCTGTATCTGAAGGGACAGCACACTATCCCCTCTGACACCGTGTGCTACCCGGCCAAGCTGATGCACGGGCACATGGAGGCCCTGCTGGAACAGAAGCCCGACGCCATCTTCTACCCCTGCATGAGCTATAATTTTGACGAGCATCTGGGGGACAATCACTACAACTGCCCGGTGGTGGCCTATTATCCGGAGGTGCTGGACGCCAATGTCACTGCCCTGGCAGAGACAAAATTCATTTACGACTATGTGGGGCCTCACCG
>NZ_JBQISV010000102.1:0-7036 GCF_056800975.1 Acutalibacter sp. | reverse complement strand
GGCCGGGACTGCGGCCAGGGAGAGCGGGCGCCTATGTGCGGCATTCCCTACCACAGCTCAGAGGGGTATATCTCCAAGCTGCTGGCCAAGGGCTACCGGGTCACGATCTGCGACCAGGTGGAGGACCCTAAAGCCGCCAAGGGTCTGGTCAAGCGGGAGGTGGTGCGGGTCATTACCCCAGGCACTGTGTTTGAGGGCAGTATGCTGGACGAGGCCCGGAACAACTTTATCTGTTCGCTGTACTATGACCAGCGGGGCGTGGGCTTGTGCTTTGCCGATATCTCTACCGGAGAGCTGCAGGTGGGGCAGATGGCGTCTTTGGGGCCCCAGGACACGGTGCGGGAGCTGAAAAACCGGCTGGGCCGCTTCTCGCCCAGCGAAATTCTTATCAATCCGGAGGCCACAGAGCTGACGGAGCTGGGGGGCTTTATCCGGGAGAAGCTGCAGGCCTCGTTGGAGTGTATGGACGAGGAGCTCTACCAGGAGGCTTTGGCCGGGGAGACTGTCACACGGCAGTTTGTGGGCCGGACGCTGGCGGAGCTGGGTCTGGGAGACAAGCCCCTGACAGTGCTGGCGCTGGGGGCGCTGCTGGACTATTTGAGCCGCACCCAGATACGGGGTTTGGAGCGCATTACAGAGGTGGAGCTGGACGCGGAGTCTGCCTATATGACTCTGGACCTGAACGCTGTGCGCAATCTGGAGCTGTTGGAGACCATGCGGAACAAGGAGCGCAAGGGCTCTCTGCTGTGGGTGTTGGACCGGACCAGGACCCCTATGGGCAAGCGGATGATTCGCGCATGGCTGGAACGGCCTCTGCTCAGCCCCGCCCGGATTACCCGGCGGCTGAACGCGGTGGAGGAACTGGCGGGCAGTCCCCAGCTGCTGGACGAGCTGGGGGAACAGCTGGCAGGGATTCATGACCTGGAACGGATTATGACCCGGGTGGTGAACGCCACTGCCAACGGGCGGGACCTGCGCAGCTTATGCGCAGCGCTGCAAAAGCTGCCAGGGCTAAAGCAGGTGCTGGACCAGGGAGAGGCCACATTGATTCAGGAGCTGAACGGTGAGATTGACGGGTTGGCGGATGTTGCCGGATGGATTGACGAGGCCATTGATGAGAACCCGCCTTTTACCATCCGGGAGGGGAAGCTGATCAAGCCGGGCTACAGCCAGGAGCTGGACGCAGTGCGCAGCGACATGAGCGGGGGACAGGCATTGATCGCCTCTATTGAGGCTGCCGAGCGGGAGCGCACAGGCATTCCCAAGCTGAAGGTGGGCTTTAACAAGGTGTTCGGCTATTATATCGAGGTCACCAATTCGTATAAGGACAAGGTGCCTGAGACCTACATACGCAAACAGACCCTTACCGGCGGCGAGCGGTACATTACCCCGGAGCTGAAGGAGCTGGAAAACCGGGTTTTGGGCGCTCATGACCGTTCCATAGAGATGGAGGGCAGGATCTTTGAGGACATCCGGCTTCGTGTGGCTCAGGAGCTGGACCGGGTGCAGCAGAGCGCCAGGGCAGTGGCGGCTCTGGACGTGTTGGCCTCCTTTGCCCAGGTTTCGGTGAAAAATGATTACACCCGGCCTGTGGTCAACGCCAGCGGCAAGCTCTACCTGAAGGACGCCCGCCACCCGGTGGTGGAGGCCTTGCTTCATGACACGCCCTTTGTGCCCAATGATGTGGATATGGACATGAACGACACCCGGGTGGCCATTATCACCGGGCCCAATATGGCGGGCAAGTCTACCTATATGCGGCAGACGGCTATTATTACTATTATGGCGCAGATTGGCTGCTTTGTGCCTGCCTCTGTGGCGGAAATCGGTATTGTGGACGGTATTTTTACCCGGGTGGGCGCGTCGGATGATTTGTCCGCCGGGCAGTCGACCTTTATGATTGAGATGAGCGAGGTGGCGGAGATTCTGAAAAGCGCGACCTCCAAAAGTCTGATTATATTTGACGAGATTGGCCGGGGCACCTCTACCTTTGACGGCATGAGTATTGCCCGGGCAGTGTTGGAGTATGTGCAGGACCCCAAGCTGGTGGGCGCCAAGACCCTGTTTGCCACCCATTACCATGAGCTGACGGAGCTGGAGGCTCTGCTGCCCGGGACCCGGAATTTCAATATTGCGGTGAAGAAGCGGGGGGACGACATCACCTTTTTGCGGCGCATTGTGCGGGGCGGGGCAGACGACAGCTTTGGCATTGAGGTGGCTAAGCTGGCCGGAGTGCCGGAGAAGGTCATTCGCCGGGCCAAGCAGGTACTGGCGGAGCTGGAGAGCTCTGACGGCCAGGATCACGCAGCCCGGCGGGCAGCGTTTCGTGCCCAGGAGGAGCCGGTACAGCTGACCATGCAGGGCACAGACGGCCAGGTGCTGCAAAGGCTGCGGGAGATGGACGTCAACGCTATGACCCCTATGCAGTGTATGAACGCGCTTTTTGAGCTGTCAACATTATTAAAGCAGTGAGAGGATTCACAAATGGAAAATTATGCAGATATAAACGCGGCCACCATTGACCGGTGGATTGAGGAGGGATGGGAATGGGGCATTCCCATTAGTCATGAGGAATATGAGAGAGCCCTGCAGGGAGATTGGCAAATGGTGCTGACCCCCACAAAGCCCGTGCCCAAGGCGTGGTATGGGGAGCTGAAGGGCAAGCGGGTGCTGGGTCTTGCCAGCGGCGGCGGGCAGCAGATGCCTGTTTTCGCGGCGTTGGGAGCGGTTTGCACGGTGTTTGACTACTCGGAGCGCCAGCTGGAAAGCGAGCGGCTGGTTGCCGCCCGGGAGGGGTATGATATTCGTATCATCCGGGGAGACATGACCAAGCCTCTGCCCTTTGAGGACGGGGAGTTTGACCTGATTTTTCACCCGGTGTCCAACTGTTATGTGCAGGAGGTCAAGCCAATTTTCAGAGAATGCTTTCGGGTGCTGGCCCCAGGGGGCATTCTGCTTTCCGGGCTGGACAACGGCATCAATTTTCTGTTTGTGGACGAGGACCATCGGGAGGAGCTGAGCATGTTTCCCTTTGATCCGCTGAAAAACCCGGAGCAGCGGGCACAGCTAGAGGCGGATGATGATGGGATGCAGTTCTCCCACACCATGGAGGAGCAGATTGGCGGGCAGCTGGAGGCGGGCTTCCGGCTGACCCACCTGTATGAGGACACCAACGGGGCGGGGACCTTTCATGAGCACCATATTCCCTGCTATTTGGCCACCCGGGCAATCAAGGAGAAATAGAATGGAGCCGGATATTCAGAGAGTCAATCGTTACGATGATTGCCGGTTTTCGCCCAAGGTTTTGCGCCAGCACGGGGCCTTTCTTGTGGATGGGACGCCTTATGAGGTGGAAATCACCGGCAGGGACAGTGCGGTGGTACGAGGGGAAAGGCCGGAGCTTTACAGTGAGGTCATCCAGAGCTTTCGCTTTTATGCAGGGCATATTACCCGGTTTACCGACAGTACAGGAGAATGGAGTTTAGAGTTTCCGCCGGTGGAGTTGTTTGCTGTAAAGCTAGAAGACATACAGCCATCCCAATTTTATGTAGACCAGGAAAAGCTGGCTGCGGTGCGGGATTTTGTCAAAGGCGGGGAGGATGTTGTAATTCCCGTTACCCCTGTGGAAGGAAGATATATATCCCATGACGGCCACACCCGGCTGGCTGCAGCGGCAGCGTTGGGTGTTGACAAGGTGTTCGCCTTTATAGCGCCGGTGAATGAAGTCATATGTGGCTTTGTACAGGAGGCCCGGCGGCGTGGGGTGGAATCTCCTTATGAACTGAAGGTGATTCCACATGAGGAGTATGAAATTAAATGGGATCAATTCTGCGATGAATATTTTCAACGGATGGAGGACGGCGCGACATGATACGGTATGCGGAGCAGGGGGATTGGGACGCGCTGTGTCAGCTGGACCGCCATGTGTCAAGGCAAGAGCTTGTCAGCTTGATTGCTTTGAAGCGGGTGCTGGTTCTGACAGAAAAGGATGAGCTGATTGGCTGGCTGCGGTATAATCTGTTTTGGGATCACACGCCGTTTATGAACCTGCTCTTTTTACTTGAGGGCTGGCGGGGCCGGGGACTTGGCGGGCAGCTTGTCAGTTTTTGGGAAGAGGAAATGAAGACGCTAGGCTATCAGCAGGTGATGACATCCTCTTTGGCTAACGAGCGGGCGCAGTTTTTCTACCGCAGGCATGGATATGTGGACTGCGGTTCCCTGATGCTGCCGGGGGAGGCCTTGGAGATCATTTTTCGCAAGGAATTGTAGAAAGGGGTGAGGCTATGCCCAAAATACGGGTATTGGACAAGCAGGTAGCGGAGCTGATTGCCGCCGGCGAGGTGGTGGAGCGGCCTTCTGCGGTGATCAAGGAGCTGGTGGAGAATGCTGTAGACGCGGGGGCCAGTGTGGTGACTGTGGAAATCCGCCGGGGCGGCGTCACCTATATGCGGGTGACAGACAACGGCTGCGGCATTGCGCCTGAGGAGGTGCCGGTGGCCTTTCTGCGACATGCTACCAGTAAGGTGGCGAATGAGGAGGACCTGAACTCGATAGGGACCCTGGGCTTCCGGGGTGAGGCGTTAGCTTCTGTTTCTGCGGTGTCCCATGTGGAGATGTTTACCCGGATGCGGGACCAGGAGACCGGGGTGCGCTATCTCTGCGGCGGCGAGGAGGAGCCGGAGTTGGAGGAGGTGGGCTGTCCCCAGGGCACGACCATTATTGTGCGCGACCTGTTTTTCAACACGCCTGCCCGGATGAAGTTCCTGAAAAAGGACTCCACCGAGGGAAACTCTGTGGCGGGCGTGCTGGACAAGCTGGCTATGTCCCACCCGGAGATCTCTCTGCGCTTTATCCGGGACGGAAGGGAACAGCTTCACACCCCGGGAGACAGTAAGCTTGCCTCGGCTGTTTACGCGGTATATGGCAAGGAATTTGCTTCCGCCCTGATTCCTGTACGTTATGAACTGGAGCATGTAAAGGTTCAGGGCTTTATCAGTGTTCCTGCGGCCAGCCGCCCCCAGCGCAGTATGCAGAATTTTTTTATCAACGGCAGGTTTATTCGCAGCCGTACCGCTATGGCGGCTTTGGAGGAGGCCTATAAGGGTTCTATTATGGTGGGCAAGTTTCCGGCCTGTGTGCTGCATATTCAGGTGGCGGCGGGGGCGGTGGACGTGAATGTGCACCCGGCAAAGCTAGAGGTTCGTTTTGTCAATGAGCGGCCTATTTTTGACGCGGTATATCACGGGGTCTACTCGGCGTTGAAGGCAGGAGACCGGCCGAAGGAGCTGGAGCTGAAACGGCCTGCTGCCTCGCCTTATGCGCCAGTGCCGGAAAAGCAGGAGCAGCTGCCCTTGTCTGCTGCCCCGATGGTACTCCGGGACAGCGGGGCAGCGGTGACTCTGCCGGAGCTGGACAGCCCGCCCCTCCAGGTGGTGGAGCCTCCCGTCCGGCCAGCACCAGTAGAATCCCCTGCAAGAACAGTGGCTGAGACAGTCTCAGAGCCGGTTCTCCGTCCGGTTTTTATTCCAAAGCCGGCAGTTTCTCCGGAACCGGCCCCTTCCATTCAGGAGGAGCGTCCTGCGCCGGCACCGTTGGAGATATCTGCCCGGGTGTTGGGCGAGGCCTTTGGGACGTATATCATGGTGGAGTATGGGAAGGACGGGCTGATGTTTATTGACAAGCATGCGGCCCATGAGCGGCTGCTGTATGAGCGGCTGAAGGCAGGGAAGCATGGCAGCGAGGCGCAGACCCTTTTGGAGCCGGTGGCTGTCAGCCTGGACAAGGAGGAATATACCGCGGTGCTGGCGCATGAGCAGGAGCTGCTGCAGGCTGGCTTTGAGGTGTCGGACTTTGGCTCGGGCATGGTGCTGGTCCGCTCGGCCCCGCTGATGCTGGACGGCGGGGACGCCGCTGAGGCGGTGATGGAGATTGCCGGACGGCTGGCAGGCCTGAAAACGGAAATCACTTCCGAGCATATGGACTGGGTTTATCACAATATTGCCTGTCGTGCCGCCATGAAAGCCGGAGACCACACCACCCGGGAGGAGCTGGTCTCTCTGGCAAAGGAGCTGGAACAGAATCCGGAGGTCCGTTACTGCCCCCACGGCAGGCCGGTCTACATTTTGCTGAAACGGCGGGAGCTGGAAAAGCAATTCGGGAGAGTGCAATGAAAGAAAAGAAAAAGCTGCTGGCGGTTACCGGTCCTACCGCCACAGGAAAGACCGCCTTGGGCATTGCCCTGGCCAAACAGTTGAAGGGTGAGATTGTCTCCTGCGATTCCATGCAGGTGTATCAGGGCTTGAGGGTTGGCACTGCCCAGCCCAGCAATGAGGAGCTGGCTCAGGCGCCTCATCATCTGGTGGGCTTCCTGCCCTGGGAGGAGGCTTTCAGTGTGTCTGACTATGTGGACATGGCGGGCAAGGTGATCGCCGGTGTACACGGCCGGGGCAGACTGCCGGTGCTGGTGGGGGGGACGGGGCTGTATGCCCGTTCTCTTTTGCGGGGCTTTGACTTCCGGGAGGAGGCGCGCAGTGATGAGCTTCGGCAAAAGCTGTTTCAGGAGGCGGAGGAATTGGGGCCGGAGGCCATGCATGAGCGTTTGACAGAACTAGACCCTGCCGCTGCCGGGGCCATCCATCCCAATAATGTCAAGCGGGTGCTGCGTGCGCTGGAATACTGTATGCTCTCCGGAGAGCCCTTTTCCCAGCAGACGCTGCGCTCCCGGCAGGCGGAGCCGCCTTATGATTATGTTATGATCTGTCCGGTGTTCCGGGACCGGCAGAAGCTCTATGACCGCATTGACAGGCGGGTGGACCAGATGCTGGACGTCGGTCTGCTTCAGGAGGCGGAGGACTTCTACTGCTTTTGCCGTACAGCGGAAAAGCAGCCGACCGCTGCCCAGTCTATTGGCTATAAGGAGCTTTTTCCATATTTTGACGGGCAGATCTCTTTGGAGGAGGCGGCGGAGAATATCAAGCGGGAGAGCCGCCGGTACGCCAAGCGGCAGCTCACCTGGTTCAGCCGGGAGCCGGAAGCG
>NZ_JBQISV010000101.1:0-7158 GCF_056800975.1 Acutalibacter sp. | reverse complement strand
TGGAGGCCCCCCAGGACAGTCCCAAGCCTGTGGGCAACCCCATTGAGCTGGGCCGCACCTTTCACACCGAGGAGGCCCTTCGGCAGGCTTTTGCTCTGCTGAAGGAGGGCGGTCATGTGAAAATGGAGATTCGCGAACTGCCTTGGAGCCCTTGCGCAGCCTCTGTGACAGACCGGTTTGGGGTGAACTGGTACCTCTCCCTTCCCCAGCACCGCCCGCCAGAGGATTTCAAGCCTGGGGATGAAAAATGATAAAAAGCCATCCGGGACCTCTCCCCGGATGGCTTTTTTACTTATTCTTATCTCTTCCGTATCCGTTGGACCAGAGCCGCGCCGGTTATGCCCAGCACTCCCAGGAGAAGGTCGGCCCCAGCAAAAAGCAGAAACGCTGTCTCAAGGGAGAAAAACACCAGATACCCGCACAAAATCAAGACAGCGGCAACAGGAGCCAACTACCACATGGACGGCCAGCAGAATCAGCACAGTTATGGCAAGGTAAGGTCCAGGGAGCCCACCAGCCAGGTCACTCCGGACAGGGCAAACAGCAATAGCAACTGCGCTGTCAAAGCCATTACCACCGGCTTTTTCATCTCACTCCCCTTTGGGAGTCCCAATCACGGCCTTCCCCCCCATATACATGCGCAGGGCCTGGGGAATCTTCACAGTACCATCCGCCTGCAGATTATTCTCCAAAAATGCGATGAGCATTCTGGGCGGAGCCACTACCGTGTTGTTCAGAGTGTGGGGGAAGTAGTTGCCCTCTGTGTTCTTCACCCGGATGCCCAGCCGCCGGGCCTGAGCGTCTCCCATGTTTGAGCAGCTGCCTACCTCAAAATACTTCTTCTGCCGGGGAGACCAGGCCTCTACATCCACCGACTTCACCTTCAGGTCGGCCAGGTCGCCAGAGCAGCATTCCAGCGTCCGCACGGGAATGTCCAGCGCCCGGAAGAACTCCACCGAGTACTGCCACATTTTATGATACCACTCCATGCTCTCCTCGGGCTTGCAGACCACAATCATCTCCTGCTTTTCAAACTGGTGGATGCGGTACACCCCCCGCTCCTCAATGCCGTGGGCTCCCACCTCCTTGCGGAAGCAGGGGGAATAGCTGGTGAGGGTCTGAGGCAGCTGGTCCTCAGTCATCAGATTTCCGGCGAATTTTCCGATCATGCTGTGCTCGCTGGTGCCGATAAGGTACAGGTCCTCTCCCTCAATCTTGTACATCATGTTCTCCATCTCCGCAAAGCTCATCACGCCGGTGACTACGTCGCTGCGGATCATAAAGGGCGGAATACAGTAGGTAAAGCCCTTGTCAATCATAAAGTCCCGGGCAAAGGCCAGAATGGCCTCGTGCAGCCGGGCAATATCCCCCATAAGATAATAGAAGCCGTTGCCGCTGGTGCGCCGGGCGCTGTCCAGGTCAATGCCACTCAGGCGCTCCATAATGTCTGTGTGGTAGGGGACCTCAAAATCCGGCGCCACTGGCTCACCAAAGCGCTCCAGCTCCACATTCTCGCTGTCGTCATGGCCAATGGGGACAGAATCGTCAATAATATTGGGAATGACCATCATGCGCCTTTTGATCTCCTCGGTCATCTCCGCCTCTTTTTTCTCCATGGCTTCCAGCTCACCGGCAATGGCGGCTACCTGCTTTTTGGTCTCCTCAGCCTCGTCCTTCTTCCCCTCCTTCATCAGCCTGCCAATTTCCTTGCTGACTGTGTTCCGCTGCTGCCGCAGCTCATCTCCCCTGGCCTTGCTGGCCCGAAAGGCCTGGTCCAGCTCCAGAACCTCATCTACCAGGGCAAGCTTTTGGTCCTGAAATTTCTTCTTGATATTCTCCTTGACCAGCTCCGGGTTGGTCCTTACCAGCTTGATATCCAGCATGTCAATTCTCCTTATCCTGTAGTTTCAAATCGCTGAGAAGGTTCTGTAAATCCTCCTCGCCATAGAACTCAATTTGCAGCACGCCCTTTTTCTTGGTGCCCGCCACCTTTACCTTTCGACCCAGATAGTCCCCTACCGCTAACTGGGCCTCAGCGTAAAACTGGCTGGGCTGGGTAGATCGGGCCGCTGCCTTTTTCTCTCCCTGAGGGGGCTTTTTTGCCATGGCCTCCAGCTCCCGCACCGAGGCTCCTGCCTTTGCCTTTTCCGCTGCCAAGCGCATTTCTTCCTCATCGCCAAAGCTTAACAGCGTCCGGGCGTGTCCGGCTGAAATCTCCCCCTTCTCCACCATCTGCTGAATGTCCTCAGGCAGGTTCAACAAACGCAGGGCATTGGCTACTGCTGGCCGGGACTTGCCCACAGCCCTGGCAGCCTCCTCCTGGGTGAGCCCCTGGGTGTCGATGAGCCGCTGAAAGCCCCGGGCCTCCTCCAAGGGAGTCAGGTCCTCCCGCTGCAGGTTTTCAATCAGGGCAAACAGCATTTCCTCGTCGTCAGACATCTCCCGCACCACAGCAGGCACCTCTGACAGTCCTGCCATGCGGGAGGCCCGCCACCGGCGTTCACCTGCCACAATGCGATAGCCCCCGCTGACCATGGGCCTCAGCAGCAGGGGCTGCAGCACCCCATGCTGGGCAATGGACTCCGCCAACTCTGCCAGGGCCCCGCTGTCAAACTCCTTCCGGGGCTGCTCCCGGTTGGGCTCAATCTCCTCAATTCGTATGGTGACTGTGCCCTCAGCCCCGTCCGCCACATTTTCTGCGAATATGGCGTCAAGCCCCTTGCCCAGTCCTCTTTTCTTTACACTCATGCCACCTTATCCCTTCGTTTTTAAAACTTCCTCCGCCAGCTCCTGATAGGCCTTTGCGCCCTTGGAAAACTTGTCATAATACAGCACCGGCTGGCCAAAGCCCGGCGCCTCTGACAGCCGCACGGCCCGGGGGATCACAGTCTTGAACACCTTGCGGGGAAAATACTTCTTGACCTCCTCCACCACCTGCTGAGTCAGATTCAGCCGCCCGTCATACATGGTCAGCAAAACCCCCTCCAAATCCAGCATACTGTTATACTGACGCTTGACCCGCCGCACCGTATTCATCAGCTGAGACAGCCCTTCCAAAGCATAATACTCGCACTGGATAGGAATGAGGATGGTGTCCGCAGCATTCAGGGCATTGGTGGTGATGAGCCCCAAGGAGGGCGGGCAGTCGATAAAAATGTAGTCATACTGCCCCCGCACCGTAGAGAGGGGCTCCTTCAGCCGCTCCTCCCTGCGCTCCACCTCCACCAGCTCAATCTCTGCTGCGGCCATATCAATACTGGCAGGCAGCAGGTCCAGGTTTTTGAATTGGGTCTTGAAAATGGCCTCTCCTGCCTTGGCCCCGCCTATCACCACCTGATACATGGTAACCGGGCAGTTCCGGCGGTCCACTCCCACGCCGCTGGTTGAGTTGCCCTGGGGGTCTGCGTCAGCCAGCAGCACCCTTTTTCCCATGCTGCCCAGGGAGGCGGCCAGATTTACAGCGGTAGTGGTCTTCCCCACGCCGCCCTTTTGGTTAGCGATCGCGATTATCTTTCCCATTGGTCCTCTCTCCGATTCCTTTTTCTCTGACTCATTATACCATAAACCGCGGGGTATTACCAGCCCTAAATCACCTTCTGCCTTACTTTTTTGTTCCACGTGAAACAAAAAGTTAGCGGCCGGAGCTTGCGCTCCAGCCGCCTTCTGTGGGAAATGAATAAGGGAATGGGTTAAACTTGTACTCGTGATAATTTAGGAATGCGCACCACGCATTCAATGTATTCCTCCGTCTCCTTGCGCTCCGCCTGGGCCTCAATGCCGGCGGTTTTCATGGCGTCCACCGCGTGATCGATGGTGTTGATAAAGAGCCGGATATCTTTTGCTACAAAGGTCCGCCGGCCTCGTTTAACCGGCTGCTTTTTTTCCAGCGACTCCCCTACCAGCTGTTCTGTCTGCGCCACATTGAGCCCCTTCTGGATTACCGTCCGGAGAATCCGCTGCCTGCTTTCAATATCGTCCACACGCAGCAGAGCGCGGGCATGGCGTTCGGTCAGTCTGTGCTGAACAATCTCTGACTGCTCGTCCGGGCTCAGCTTCAGCAGGCGGACCTTGTTGGCCAAAGCAGACTGGCTCATGCCCAGCCGCCGGGCTGCCTCCTCCTGGGTAATCTGCCACTCCCGCAGCAGGTTGAGGATGGCGTTGGCCTGTTCAAACATTTGCAGGTCCCGCCGCTGAACGTTTTCCAGAAGCGCCAGCACAGCGCTGTCCTCAGGCTCGCAGTCTGAGATAATCACAGGGATATCCTTCATGCCTGCCATTTTGCAGGCTCTCAGCCGCCGTTCTCCTGCCACTAAATAGTACTGGCCATTTTCCCGGCGCACTGTTACAGGCTGCAGAAGACCGTTTTCCTGAATACTCTGCGCCAGTCCCCGGAGCTCGTCCTCCTGAAAGATTTTTCTGGGTTGTGAGGGGTTGGGCAGAATCTTCGAGGTGGGCAGCCGGGTGAGTTTAAGCTTGTCCTTCAGAAACATCTGCCTTACCTCCCTTGCAGGCTTATTATACTACATGGAGTATGCGTGATTTGTAAGAATCTGTCGGCCCGCAATTTTTTTATTGAACTGGGTGGAAGGTAGATACAGGTCTGCCAAAAGCGAACTCAGAAACAACTCGGTACTCTTAAAGTCAGGCTTTACTTCCGATGAAAATAAAAGCGTAGAAAACAAAAGTCTTACCCAAGTTCTGCCATCACAACAAAAGAAATCAGAATTTGAGGCCAAATAGCAAATTACCTTACACTTTATAATTCACTTCTCTCTATCACTTCAAATACTTCTTGAATCCCTTAACCTCGTCAAAACCCAAGGCACTGTAAAACTTGTGAGCTCCCTTCCGGTTCAGCCCCGAGACCAGCATTTCATAATGACAGCCCTGCTCTCTCCCCCACCTCTCAATCTCCTCAAACATCCTGCGCCCCACACCTGCGCCTTGACATTTCTCCAGCACAGCCACATTCTCCACCAGGAGAATGGGCGAACCGTCCCCGCAGATGTCCTCAAAGGCCAGTCCATACAAGCTGCCTACAATCTCTCCACTGTCCCTGTTCTCTGCCACCAGCAGATATTTTTGCTCATCTTTGGCAATATGGGTGATCAGCTCCGCCATCTTCTCCGGCTGACCAGGTCCGTCGCTGATCACCTGCATGACCAGGTCCAACCCTTCAATGTCTGAAACCTCTGCCTTGCGCATCAACAAATTCATAACGCTTCCTCCTTATAATGGGTGTTTGGCAATGGTGCCCCCATGACGTGGGTAGCTTCTGGGGGTAAAGCGCAGCTTGCGCACCACCACCAGATTTCTCTCCCCTGCCTCAGGCAGCTGAACTGCCGCCACCTTAATCTGATCCCCTCCCAGCAGCTTCAGGGCATTTCCGGCCTGTTCCAGCTCAAGACTGGCCCCCGGGCCCTTCATTGCCACAAAATACCCCTTCATCTTTACCAGGGGCAGACAGTATTCACTGAGAATGTTCAATGCCGCTACAGCTCTGGCTGTCACCAGGTCAAAGCTCTCCCGCAGTTTCTTATCAAGGCCAGCCTCCTCTGCCCTCTTATGCGCGCGGTCGCATGACAGGCCCAAGGCTGAGCAGACCGCACCCAAAAAGCGCAGGCGCTTGTTTGCCCCATCCAACAAGGTCACCTGCAAGTCTGGTCGCACAATTTTCAGCGGTACTCCCGGGAAACCCGCGCCGGTTCCCACATCCAACACCTTGGCCCCCTCCTTCAGGGGGCAGGCGGAAAGCACTGTAAGGCTGTCCACAAAGTGCTTCTCTACAATCTCCTCCGGCTCTGTAATGGCCGTCAGGTTCAGCTTTTCATTCCATTCCACCAGCAGCTCCATATACTGCTGAAACTGTCCCGCCTGCTCCGCTGTCAGCTTAACGCCAAATTGCTTTGCCATGGCGGTAAGGCTCCGCCGAATATCTGTCATGATTCTCCTCCTCGCTGCTCCTGTGCCGACAGCCAGATCATCAGCACCGAGATATCTGCCGGGCTCACCCCGGACACCCGTCCGGCCTGGCCAAGATTGGCCGGGCGAACCTTTTCCAGCTTCTCCGCTGCCTCCAACCGCAGCCCCCGAATTTGCTGATAGTCTATATTACTGGGCAGAGCCTTACACTCCACCCGCCGCATCTCCTCAATGTCTGCCAGCTGCCGGCGAATATAGCCCTCATACTTTAACTGAATCTCCACACCTTCCAGCACTGCTCCCGGCAGAGCGGGCCTTCCCCTGTCCAGCTCAGTCAGGTCCTGATAGGTGAGCTGAGGCCGCTTCAGCAGCTCGCTCAGCCGCACCCCCGTGGTCACTTCGGTTGTTCCACGTGAAACAAGCACCCTGTTCAGCTCATCGCTAGGAGGGAACACTGTCTCTGTCACCCGTTTCAGCTCCTGCTCTTTCTGCCTCTGCTTCTCCTTAAATTTCTCCCAACGACGGTCAGAAATCAAACCAAGCTCCCGCCCGATTGGGGTCAGCCGCTCATCCGCATTATCCTGGCGCAAAACCAAACGATACTCCGAACGGGAGGTCATCATACGATAGGGATCAGTGACTCCCTTGGTGATCAAATCATCGATCAAAGTGCCAATATACGAAGTCGACCGGTCCAATATCAAGGGAGTGTGACCCTGAAGCTTCCGGGCCGCATTCACCCCCGCGATCAACCCTTGAGCAGCCGCCTCCTCATAGCCTGAGCTTCCATTAAACTGCCCTGCCCCATACAGCCCCGGCCAGTCCCGAAATTCCAGACTTGCCTCCAACTGCAAAGGGTCGCAGCAGTCATACTCAATGGCATAGGCGCTGCGCATCAGCCTGACCTTTTCCAAACCCGGTATAGTATGATAAAAGGCCTCCTGCACCTCCTCAGGCAGAGATGAGCTCATTCCCTGAAGATAGAGCTCCTCTGTCTCAAGACCACAGGGCTCAAGAAACAACTGGTGCCGCTGCTTATCAGGAAAGCGCATTACCTTGTCCTCAATACTGGGACAATAGCGGGGGCCAACCCCCTCAATCAGTCCTGCGTACAGGGGTGAACGGTGAATATTCTCCCGTATAACCTGGTGGGTCTCCTCATTGGTCCAGCTCACATGACAGACCGCACGGTTGCTCAACTCCCCCTCCGTATCAAACGAGAAGGGCACAATCTCC
>NZ_JBQISV010000100.1:0-7366 GCF_056800975.1 Acutalibacter sp. | reverse complement strand
GGTGCTAACGCTAGGGCTTGTTTGAAAAATCGAAAACGTCGTCTTTTTACCCAGAAGCAGCCATCTCCTGCGTCGAAAATCCTCGTAATACGCAAGTATTCCTTGCGGTTTTCTCCTGGAAGCTGACCGCTTCTGGTCAAAATTCCGTCATTTCCTCTATTTTCAAACAAGCCCTAGTTGTTCACTCTCAGTACCCCCGCGAACCGGGTGCAGCGTCACGCTGCCGGGAATTGGGGGCAATGCTATACTATATGATAACGAGAAAGTAGCAAGCCGCGACCAGTGGCCTAGTTGTTCGCTCTCAGTCTCCCCGCGAATCGGGTGCAGCGTCACGCTGCCGCGGATTGGGTCCAGCGTCACGCTGGGGGGGTTTACAAATGAGGGAAAAGGTGGTAAAATAGTGTGAATTGTAGATTGGTATGGGATTTTGGGAGGATGTTATGCGAGATTCTGACCGTAAACGGAAGCTGTTCGTCCGCATTGTGGCCGGGCTGCTGGCCCTGCTTATGATGGGTGCGGTTTTTTCCGCGCTGTTTGTCCGCTGACAAGGTTTTTTGAAGGAGGAGACGGGCTTGACGCAGATTTTGGCAATGATAAGGGCAAACCGCTTTTCCAGGCGAATGCCCCCGCGCTGGTAAAGGGCAGAACCAACCAGACCAAAAACATTACCCTATCACGGAGGAACACTATGGAACCCAAAGGAAGCTACTATATCACCACCGCGATCGCATACACCTCGGGCAAGCCCCACATCGGCAATGTGGCCGACCCGGTGGTGGCCGACGCCATTGCCCGCTTTAAGCGGATGCAGGGCTATGACGTGTACTTTCAGACAGGCACGGACGAGCACGGCAAGAAAAACGAACAGAAGGCCCAGGCGCAGGGCGTCAGCCCCCAGGAGTTTGTGGACGGCACCGCCGCCGTTGTCAAGGGCCAGTTCGACCTGATGAACCTCTCTTACGACCACTTCATCCGCACCACCGACGAGTACCATGTGAAAGAGGTGCAGAGGATTTTCAAAAAGCTCTACGACCAGGGGGACATCTATAAGAGCGCCTACGAGGGCCTTTACTGCGACGAGTGCGAGTCTTTTCTCACCGAGAGCCAGCTGGTGGACGGCAAGTGCCCCGACTGCGGCCGGGAGCCCCGCAAGGAGAAGGAGGAGGCCTACTTCTTCAAAATGAGCAACTACGCCCAGCGGCTGATCGACCACATCAACGCCCACCCCGACTTCATTCAGCCTGTCTCCCGGCGCAACGAGATGATGAACAACTTCCTTCTCCCCGGCCTGCAGGACCTGTGCGTCACCCGCACCTCCATCAAATGGGGGGTGCCGGTGGACTTTGACCCCCAGCATGTGATTTATGTGTGGCTGGACGCTTTGACCAACTATATCACGGGCATCGGCTACCACTGCGACGGGGAGCATGGGCCTCTCTTTGAACGGTACTGGCCCGCGGCCCTGCATGTCATTGGCAAGGACATCACCCGCTTCCACACCATCTACTGGCCGATCTTCCTGATGGCCCTGGGGCTGCCTCTGCCCAAGCAGGTGTTCGGCCACCCCTGGTTTATGATGGACGGCGGCAAGATGAGCAAGTCGGCGGGCAATGTGCTTTATGCCGACGATATGGTGGACGTGTTCGATGTGGACGCTGTGCGGTACTATGTGCTGCGGGAGCTCCCCTTTGACACGGACGGCGACGTTACCTGGGAGAGCGTGAACGAGCGCACCAACAGCGACCTGGCCAATGTGCTGGGCAACCTGGTGAACCGCACCGTCTCCATGGTCAACAAATATTTTGACGGGAATGTGGAGGACTGCCGGGTGGAGGAGGACTGCGACCAGGACCTGCGGGACGTGGTTACCGCCTGCCGGGACAAGGCTGCGGCCAGAATGGACCAGCTGCACACTGCCGGGGCCCTGACCGAAATTTTCAACCTGTTCAAGCGGTGCAACAAGTATATTGACGAGACCGCCCCCTGGAAGCTGGCAAAGGACACCTTCAAGTACGCCCGGCTCTCCACCGTGCTGTACAATCTGGTGGACTCCATCTGTACCGGCGCCACGCTGCTGTTCCCCTTTATGCCTGACACCGCGGTCTCCATTCTCCAGCAGCTGGGCACGGTCCCCCTGCCCTGGGAGCAGCTGGACAAGCCCCGCAACTATCCCACCAAGGGCGGCAAGGTGACCGCTGTGCCGGAGATTCTGTTCCAGCGCCAGGAGATCGACCAGGTCTATGCCCGGCTGGAGGAAAAATATGCCCTGGAAAAAGCTGCGGCCTCCGCCCCGGAGCCGGACATGGAGAGCCGGGTGCAGCTGGGCCGGCAGCTGCAGGAGACCCTGAAAATCGGCATTGAGGACTTTGCTCAGGTTGACCTGCGGGTGGCCAAGGTGGTGGAGTGCCAGCCGGTGAAGCGGGCCAAAAAGCTGCTGCGCCTCAGCCTGGACGACGGCACCGCCAACCTGCGCACCGTGGCCTCTGGCATTGCCCAGTGGTATAAGCCCGAGGACCTGGTGGGGCACAATGTCATTCTGGTCTCTAACCTGCGCCCCGCCGTGCTGTGCGGGGTGGAGAGCCAGGGCATGATTCTGGCGGCGGACGCCGGCGAGGGCGTGAAGGTCATTTTTGCCGATGGTATTCCGGCCGGCTCCAAGGTCCGATAACAGATTACAGCGATAGGTTCCGGCCATGGCCCCGCAGGCGGCTCATGAAGCCATGGAATATGGAAAGGGGGCGGACGGTATGCCCGCAGAACGTCCTTATGAAATTTATGATTCTCATGCCCACTATGACGACGCGGCCTTTGATGAAGACCGGAGCTGGCTTTTGGAGAACACCCTGCCCTTGGGCGGCGTGCGCTGTGTCATTAACATGGGCACCCGCATACGCAGCTGCGCCGCAGCCATGGGCATGGCCGACCTGAACCCCTATGTCTTCGCCGCGGTGGGCATTCACCCGGAGGAGATTGACGGGGCCCTGCCCGAAAACTGGGTGGACTGCCTGCGGGTCTGGCTGGAAGGGGGGGCGGTGGCCGTGGGGGAAATCGGCCTGGACTACCACTGGAAGGACAGCGCCCCCCGGGACCGGCAGATTCAGGTGTTCACCGCCCAGCTGGAGCTGGCCAATCAGATGGGCTTTCCCGTGTGCGTGCATGACCGGGACGCCCACTCGGACATTATGGAGCTGCTGAAAATGTACCGCCCTCAGGGGGTGGTGCACTGCTTCTCCGGCAGTGTGGAGATGGCCCGTTCTTTGGTGGACATGGGCATGTATATTGGCATTGGCGGGGCGGTCACCTTTAAAAACGCCCGCAGGATTGTGGAGGTAGCCAAAGAGCTCCCTCTGGACCGCCTGCTGCTGGAAACCGACGCCCCCTACATGACCCCGGACCCCCACCGGGGCACCCGCAACGATTCCACCTATATCCCCCTGGTGGCGGAGAAAATCGCCCAGCTGCGGGGGGAGACCACGGAGAGCATTCTGGAAGCCTCCAACGAAAACATCCGCCGGCTCTTCCGCCTGGACCAGCATTCCCGGCGTCAGGCGCCGGTGACACACATCTACTGAGAAACGTAGCGCGCTTGCCTACGATGGGAGTCTATTGCTATGGAACATGAGAAGAATGAAAACGGCCTTTTGTACGGGGCCAGCGTAACCTATGAATATGAGGGCAACCTGTATATCAACATGACAAACCAGTGCCCCAACCGCTGCGACTTCTGCCTGCGGCAGAACAGCTCCGGCAGTCTGTATACCAACAATCTCTGGTATCAGGGGGGCGAGCCCACCCGCGAGGAGATTTGGGGCCAGCTGCAAAAGCGGGAGCTGAACCGGTACATGGAGATCGTATTCTGCGGCTATGGCGAGCCCGCCTGCCGGTGGGACGACATGATGTGGCTCTGCGACAAAATCAAGGCCGACGGCTCCCATTTTATCCGCATCAACACCAACGGCCTGGCCAACCTGCTCACCGGCCGCAGCGCGGCCCTGGAGCTGGACGGCCGGGTAGACGCGGTTTCTGTCAGCCTGAACGCCAGCACCCCCGAGGGCTACGACCGCCTCTGCCACAGCCGGTTCGGGCTGCAGGCATTGCCGGCTATTCTGCGCTTTACGGCCACGGCGGTGCTTAATGTGCCCCATGTGCGCATGACCGTGGTGAGCACCATGCCCAAGGCGGAGCAGGAGGCCTGCCGCCAGCTGGCGGAAAGCGTGGGGGCGGACCTGCATGTGCGGGAATATATCTCTGACTGAGGCGCATGCTAATGGAGGATTCTTCCTGAGAGGAGGGCCTCCATGAGGAATTATCTGCGCGCCGCCGCCGCGCTGCTGCTTTCGGCATTGCTGGCCGCCTGCGCCGCTCCTGTGGACGGAGCCGCGGAAAACGCCGGCCTGGGCCAGCCCCGCCGGGTATGCCGCACGGAAGACGCGGCCCCCACAAAACCTTAAGAAAAAAGAACGCCGGACCCGGTCTGCTTGAAAATATGGCGGCATGCTTTCAAGCGGGACCTGTCCGGCTTTCTTTTTTCAGCGGATTCTGGCCTGAGAGGCCTGGTCTGCCCGGTGCGGCTGTCAGGCGCGGCTCCTCCCTTTCTGCCTCCCTGGCGGTTTTGTTGGCAAAATCAGGCCGCTGGCCGCTTTGCCAAGTCTCATGCCCGTTTTTGTCATGACCGGCCCTCTCAAACAGAGGCCGGGCTGACGCAGCCCCTTTCATCCCAGCTTTCACCCACCGCCTGCTTTTGCGCGGTCTGTCGTGAGCTTTTCTCACGCCCAACAGGGTTGACAGAGAGCGAAAAAAGGGGTACAATATCACTGTTCTTTCGACTGAATTCAACACGAAAGGGGAAGCGAGCCATGACAGCTCCCATGCACCGGCATTTTTCAAAATTCGCTGTGACCATTCTGCTTCTGGCCGCGTCTATATGTATAGGGATTCAGCCCTTTGCCTGCGCTCAGTCCCCTCAGATTCCCCAGCCCTGGCAGGAGTTCTACTATTATGACGAGGCGAACATTCTGGACGAGCCCACCCGGGCGGATATTCTCGCCAAGGGCGTTGACCTTCAGCAGCGTTACGGTGCGCAGCTGGTAGTTATGACGGTTCAGAATCTGCCTGCCGGCGACTACGCCCAGCGGGTGGCCTATCTGCGCTCTGTCATGGACAGCTGGCAGGTAGGGGGCGGGCAGAGCCGGGGGGTTCTGCTGGCTCTGGCTGTGGCCGACGGCGCTGGGGGCGACTACCTGGTGGTGGCCGGCGAGGGGCTGAAGCGCTGCTTTACCACCGAGACCCTGAAGACCCTGCTGGACGCCCATCTGGAGCCGGACTTCAGCACAGGCGCATACAGCGCGGGTGTGACAAAGTTCATGGCCGCAGCCGTAGACCAGGCGGAGGGCTACTTTGCCCAGCACCCGGAGGAGGTTCAGGCCGGCGGCTCTGAGAAAGAGCCGGAAAAGAAAGGGGCCCCTGTGCTGCTGTGGGTGGGGGTCGGCGTTGGGATTCTGGCCGCGCTGGGAGCTTTGGGCTTTTTTGTGCTGAGCCGCCAGGGCGGTCTGCGCAGAAACCGCCGCAGCGTTCACCGGCGCAACCCGGTGATTACCCCTGCCCGCAGCAATGTCACCCTGCACGAGAGCCACCCCACGGTTCACATCAAGCATTCTACCCGCAGCAGCTCCAAGTGGAAATAAAAGAGTCCTGTCCGTCAAGGAGGCAGTCACATGGTATTTGCCGACCTGTTTTTTATATATTGCTTTCTTCCCCTCTGCCTGGTCAGCTATTTTCTGGCCCGCAGCCTGCCCGCAAAGAATGTGGTGCTGATTGTTTTCTCTCTGCTGTTCTACGCCTGGGGCGAGCCCCTGTGGATTCTCCTTCTGCTGTTCAGCTCTCTGCTGAACTGGGGGGCCGGCATCCTGATCCAACGTTTTCGCGGGGGCCCGGGAGCCAGGGCTGTGGTGGCAGGGGCCATTGCCGTTGACCTTTTGCTGCTGGTGATTTTCAAATACAGCGGCTTTTTAGTAGAGAACCTGAACGCTCTCACCCACCTGGGCCTGCCTGTGCCCAGCATCCGCATGCCCATTGGCATCAGCTTTTTCACCTTTCAGGCCATCTCCTATGTGCTGGACTGCTACTGGGAGACGGTTGCCGTTCAACGCCGGTGGACCCGTTTTTTGCTGTACCTGTCCCTGTTCCCCCAGCTGATTGCCGGCCCCATTGTCCGCTACAGCACCATAGAGGAGGAAGTGGAAAACCGCAGCGTCACCCTCACCGACCTGAGCGACGGGGCCCTTCGGGTGATTGTGGGGCTGAGCAAAAAGGTTATTCTGGCCAACAATCTCTGGGGCATTGTAGACAGCTTTTTCGGCCAGGACATCACAGGCCTTTCGGTGCTTGGCACCTGGTACACGGTGATTGTCTACTCGCTGTATGTCTACTTTGACTTCAGCGGCTACTCTGACATTGCCATTGGACTGGGCCGCATGTTCGGGTTTCATTTTGACGAGAACTTCCGGCATCCCTTTGCCTGCAAGACCATTGCCGAATTCTGGCAGCGCTGGCACATTTCTCTGGGCTCCTTTTTCCGGGATTATCTGTTGTATGTCCCCATTTTTGGAAAAAACCGCAAATACCTCAGCCTGTTTCTGGTATGGTTTTGCACCGGCGTATGGCATGGCGCGGCGTGGAACTATATGATCTGGGGCCTTTACTTTGGGTGTTTCATTTTCTTTGAGCAAAAGCTGGGCAAAAAGCGCATCAAACGCTGGCCTATTTGGTGGAAGCACATTTACAGCAAGCTGGTTATTGTGATTGGCTTCGGCATTTTCTATTTTGAGGACCTGGGCCAGCTGGGGCAGTTTTTCCTCAACATCACAGGGGTTGGCATGATCACCAGCGCAGCTCCCTTCTGGGACCCCATCACCTGGGCCTCGCTGCTGAACAACCTGTTCCTGGTGGCTGGCTCTGTGGCGTTCAGCCTGCCTCTTCTGCCCCGGGTGAAGAAGTTCTTTTTTGAAGATTCCAACGACGTCCTCTACATTGCGGGACGCGCCGGCTCTGCTGTTCTCTGCCTGGGCCTTCTCGCCGCCGTCACCATCCTCCTGGTAGACACCACCAACAACGTCTTCCTCTACTGGCGCTTCTAGCCAGCGTGACGCTGGACCCAATTCGCGGCAGCGTGACGCTGCACCCAATTCGCGGGGCGCGCTGGCACGCCAGCGCTGGTGGGAGGGAACCGCTAAGCTTGTGGTCGCGGTTTGGGGGTTTGTTGGTATCAGCCAGCGTGACGCTGGACCCGGTTCGCGAGGCGCGCTGGCACGCCAGCGCTGGTGGGAGGGAACCGCTAAGCTTGTGGTCGCGGTTTGGGGGGGTGTTG
>NZ_JBQISV010000099.1:0-7452 GCF_056800975.1 Acutalibacter sp. | reverse complement strand
CGCTCTTTTTTTATCCAATTTGTTACATTGGATTTGTTCATTCCCAGTATTTTCCCAACCCCGCGGCCGCTGACCCCGCCGTAGTACATTTTGATCGCCAGGTCCCTAGTCTCTTCCGGATACGCGTGTCTCTTCGGGTCTACGGTGTAATATATGCCGCACTCCTTACATCTGCAGCGTTGGCTCCCAGAACCGTTGTACCCGGCCTTGACCTGATTTTCTGTCTTTCCGCATTTTGGGCATTTTTCCTTGCCTCTTCTGTTCTCTTTCTCATATTCTCCCATTATATCATAATATCTCTATTTTGGACGCTCCCCTGGGGGAGCATCCTGCCGAGCATTTTATGTATGATGCACATCCAGAGGGCCTTGTTAGGCTCTCCCAGGGTCCCGGCGCTTCTACGGAGCAGGCGGATGATATCCGCTCCTTCGTTATAAATCTGCAAAAGGGGCATGCCCCTGGCTGGGGCGCGTTCTGACTCCCAAGGCACCCGCCGTCCCCGCTCCATCTGTTTCTTCCTGGCGGTGGAGAGTCTGCCAAAGCAAGCAGGGGCTTTTACTTCAGCTCTCCGACCAGCTGCACCCGCAGGGGCCGTCTGGTAAGGAACTCCGCGTTGGGGGCCATGGAAGTCCTGGGGTGGGGGTACAGGTCCGGGCCTATGGCGGCGGGCTCGTCCACCACATACAGATACCCCGGCGCAGTACCGTTGTGGGTAATACTCCCGTTATCGTCATACCCCAAAACGGTGGGCTTATGAGAGAATGCCTCAGCCAGCTCCCGCCATTGGGTGACTGTGCTGCCCGCCCGCAGCTCGGAAAACCGGAGAGGGGAGCCATGATACCACAGCCCCTGGGGGTCGATGGAGAGCTTCATAAATCATACCTCCCTGCCCGTTCCTTCGCCGGAACGCCTTATTCGCCGCCCTGGTCCCCGTCCTTTGCCGGGAGGGGCGGGGTCCTGCCCTCCCGCTTCCGCAGCCGGGCATAGACCTCGGTTTTGAACAGCCGGTAGGCCACCGCAGTCACCGGCGTGCCAATCCAGATGCCGGTGATGCCCAGCACGCCTCCCCAGAACATCACCGCGAACAGGGTCCACAGGGGGGGCAGGCCAATGGAGGAGCCCACCACCCGGGGATAAATCAGGTTGCCCTCCACCTGCTGAAGAATCACCAGAAAGATCAGGAAGATCAAGGCGTCAATGGGGTGCACCAGCAGCAGAATGAAGGCCCCCACTCCCGCGCCAATGTATGCGCCCAGAATGGGGATCAACGCCCCCAGCGCCACCACCGAGGAGATGAGCAGGGCATAGTCCAGCCGCAGAATGCTCATGCCCACATAGCACAGCACCCCCAGAATGACGCACTCGGTCAGCTGACCCTGGACAAAGGAGAAGAACACCCGGTTGGTCAGCCGCCCCACCCGGCCTGCAATGCGGGCGGCGCGCTCTGGCAAAAAGGCCCGCAGGCTGTCCTTGGCCCCGCGTATGAGCCGCTCTTTGCCAAAAAGCATGTAAACAGAGAAAATAAATCCCATAATGGCCGAGAACAGCCCTGAGGCCAGATTTACCGTGACATTGAACAGAGAGGCCAAAAAGTCGGTGGTGAATTTTGTGGCGTCGCTGAGCAGGGTGGTCCAGTTAAAGCCAGTGAGAAAGTCCTGCACAAAGGTCAGGTCATACTCCCGGGCCACGTCGTTGGCCCAGGCAACGGCCTGGTTGGCGTAGATGGGCAGGTTGTGCTGAATGGTCACCGCCAGGCCGCTCATGGATTCTACCAGGCTGGGAATGATGAAAAAGCAGATGAACGCCGCCACCAGCAGCACCACCAGATAGGCCAGGGTGACAGCCAGAGGCCGCTGCAGCCTTTTCCAGATTTTGGACCTGGAACGAGCAAAGGGGCGAAAGGCGATATCCTCAAAAAAGCGGACGAACACATTGAGGATATAGGCAATGACCAGTCCCCCAAACACCGGAGAGAGGGCGTTCAGCAGGGTAAAGCCTCCGGCCCATACCTGGTCAAAGCGCAGCACGGCCAGCACGGCCAGGGCGGCAAAGGCAATCAGCAGGCAGCCGGTGTGAAGGGCGCGCCGGTAGGGCGCGGCGCCGAAGTTTTTGTTAGGCATGAGCATTCACCTCAGGTTTTGGTTTGAAAGACGCTGCGGCATTTCTGGCAAGTGACCTCAATCTTCCCCCTGCCTCTTGGGGCCCGCAGCTGCTGCCGGCAGCAGGGGCACTTGAAGTATTTATAGGTCTTGCGCTGGGCAAACCGCTGCTTCTCCAGCCGCAGCTTGTTTTCCACAGGCCCCCATACCCCCATGAACCAGCCCAGCTCCCGCTGGCGGGCGGGGATATTCCGGGAGAAGGTGCGCAGCAGGGCAAGCAGGTAGAAAACATCCGCGGCCAGCGCCAAAGGCCAGAAGAATATTCCTCCCGCAAGGGACAATACTAAACCCAGGACCAGCAGCGCCAAGTTCAGCTTGTCAGTGCCATAGCGGCCGTAAAGGAAGCGTTGGAGTTTTTGGAACAGCATGAAATCACGCCCTTCGCTTTATTTTACCTTCAGTATACCGTCTTTCACAGGGTTTTTCAACTGTTCCGGGGAGATTCACGATTATTTTACAAATCGGGCTTTTCCTTGACTTTATCCGGCGAATCCCTTATACTGAATCATAATGTCAAACCTAATAGGAGGTCATCACCATGCCCGAGCTGAAAGGAAGCAAGACCGAGGCCAACCTGCTCACCGCCTTTGCCGGCGAGAGCCAGGCCCGGAACAAGTACACCTATTTTGCCTCAAAGGCCAAAAAGGACGGCTATGTACAGATTGCCGAGATCTTCCAGGAGACTGCCGACAATGAGAAGGAGCACGCGAAAATGTGGTTCAAGCTCCTCAACGGCGGCGTTGGCGACACCCTGGACAACCTGAAGGCAGCTGCCGACGGGGAGAACTATGAGTGGACCGACATGTACGCCGGCTTTGCCAAAACCGCCAAAGAAGAGGGCTTTGACCAGATTGCCGCCCTGTTCGAGGGGGTTGCCAAGATTGAGAAGGAGCACGAGGAGCGCTACCGCAAGCTGGCCAAGAATATGGAGGAGGGCCTGGTCTTCTCTAAGGACGGGGACGCGGTGTGGCAGTGCATGAACTGCGGCCACATCTGCATTGGCAAAAAGGCCCCCGAGCTCTGCCCGGTGTGCGCCCATCCCCAGAGCTACTTCCGGGTAAAGCCCGAGAACTACTAAAAGAAACGCCCCAGCGGCCAAAAAAGGACCGGAGCCCCCAGCGGGCCCCGGTCCTTTTTTATGAGCATTTCCACAAAAGCGGCTTGCCTGTCAGACCTGGCGGGGCCTTGCCCTAAAGCCTGTTTGAAAACTCCGAAGCATAGTCTGTTTTGACCCGAAACGGTGCTTTCGACCTCAAAAAAAGCCTGACAAGGCGGCCTTTCTTGCCGTTTTTTCCTTGAAATCACTCGTTCCCGGCCAAAAAATCCAGCATTTCTCCCGTTTCCAAACAGACTTCAGCCTCCTCCCTTGTCTCATGCTGTCTTTGCTGCCTTATCTCTCAGCCGTTGACCTCCCAGTACATCCGGGTGCGGGTGCTGACTTCCCCCTCCTTCAGGGTGAAGCGCAGCTCAGGCAGAGACAGCTCCCCCAGTCCGGCGGGCTCCGGCAGAGTGGGAGACGCGGTAACTGTCAGCTTGCTGCCCACAAAACGGAACAGGAACCGCCGCCCCGCAGCCATGCGGGTGTTGCGCAGGTGGACCTCCAGGGCGTCTCGCTCCCGCCAGGCGGAGTTGACCCCATAGGGGACCCCGTCCACCACCGTGGTGGCAAAATGGCCCTCCATGCCCAGGTCCAGCACAGCCTCCCCGCTGTCCTGGCGGCAGATCAGCTGGGCTCTGCCCTCCTCAAAGCGGAAGGAGAGGGACTGAAGCGACCCGCCCTGGGGCCCAAAGCAGCCTACCCCGCCCACAATGTCCCGCAGGCCGGGCAGGGGCTGGTCCGGCAGATACTCCGCGCCGTTGAGGGAGGCCTCGCCGCCGGGGCTGCGGGTACCCAGCAGGGGGTTCAGCTCCAAGTGCTTCAGGCGGTGGTCCAGCACATGCCAGGCCTTCCGGTCCTCCGGCAGGGGGGCGGCTGCCATAGCCGGGAGCAGCTCCTCCCACACCGCGTCCAGCACTGCCTGCAGGGTCTGAGAGGCGGAGTGAATCACCAGCACCGCATCCTGGTCCGGCATCACAACGCCGAACTGGCCATAGGCCCCGTCCCCCCGGAAGACCCCCTGAGGGGCGCAGCGCCAGAACTGGAAGCCGTAGCCTGCCTGCCAGTCCGGGTCGCCGCCCCAGCCGGCCCCGGCGTTTTCAATCTGCTTGCCGGTGGCCTGGTCAAACCAGGCGGCGTTCAGCAGCTGTTTGCCCTCCCAGCTGCCCTTGTTGGCCACAAACTGCACAAACCGGGCCATGTCCTCAATGGTAAGGGACATGCCCGCGCCGCCCATCTCCGTGCCGTCCGGCATGGGCTGGCAGAAAATGTCCCCCATGCCCAGGGGCTGGAACAGCTGGGGCTTCAGGAACTGGGTGAGGGGCAGGCCGGTCTTTTTGGTGATGACCGCGCTGAGCATGTTGGTGCCTGCGGTGTTGTAGAGGAAGTGGGTTCCCGGCTCGTAGACAAAGGGATGGTGCAGGAAGGTGGTGATCCAGCTGGCGCTGCTGTCACCGGCCCAGCTGATCTCCGTCTCATGGCCGCAGCCCATCATCAGCAGGTGGCGGACACAGCACTTTTTCAGGTTTTCGCTGGGGTCCTGGGGAGCCTCCTCCGGGAAGATGTCAATAAGACGGTCGTCCAGAGAGACCACACCCTCCTGCACGGCAAAGCCAATGGCAGTGGAGGTGAGGCTTTTGCTGAAGGAGAACATGATGTGGGGGGTGCGGGGGGCATAGGGGGCCCAGCTGCCCTCAGCGCAGACCTGGCCGTGGCGCAGAAGCATAAAGGCGTGCATCTCAATGCCCTTGCGGTAGAGCCGGTCCAGCATGGCGGTAACAGCGGCAGAGGGGACGCCCACTGATTCGGGGGTGACGCGGGGGAAGTTCATAGCAATGACCTCACTTTTCGTTTATTGAATTTTTTAAGAAACAGCTAATCAGCGGTCAGAACCGTGCGCTTTTGCAAGCAGCATATAAAAGGCCGCCCACTTGCTGGCTATCCGGCCTTTTTCTTTGGGCGGATAGGAGCGTCTGGGCGTTCCGCCCAGAATGACCCTGCCCATTTCATCCTTTTGCTCCTCCAATCGTTCCCAGGCCGCGCCCCCATATTCCAAAGGGGAGAAGCTCTCCACTATGTTCTGCAGCCCTACGCGCATGGGCTCAAAGGGGAAAAAATATGACCACCGGCCGACTGACCCAATACTTCCGTCTGTGTACGGTATTTTACCGCGGGATTGCTGTCCTCCCGCAACCAATCGATCCTCTTCTCCACGGCTCCTCCATCTATTATGATAGAGTGTCTCTTACAGACGGCGCGGGCAGCATAAACACGCCTGAGCATGAGGGGGCGCACCCTTATATATTTGGGATGTTTTGAGTATACCACAGTTTATTTTCACTTGCAATGCGCAATAATAGATTTAAGCAAAAAGTGGAAAGGTGGAAGAAATATGGTAAAAATACAAAAGGTGTACGGCTGCGAAATTCTGGACTCCCGGGGCAACCCCACGGTGAGCGCCACGGTGCAGCTCTCGGACGGGACCATGGGCACTGCCGCCGCGCCCTCGGGGGCCTCTACCGGCAAGTTTGAGGCTGTAGAGCTGCGGGACGGAGACGACCGGCGCTATGGCGGCAAGGGCGTGCTTAAGGCGGTTCGCAATGTAAACGAGATCATCTCCCCGGCCCTGGAGAAGCTCCACTGCCTGACCGTGCGGGAGGTGGACACGGTGCTGGGCCGGCTGGACGGCACCCCCAACAAGGCCCACCTGGGGGCAAACGCCACTTTGGCGGTGTCCCTGGCCTGCGCCCGGGCCATTGCCGCCCACTACCGTATGCCCCTGTACCGCTTTCTGGGGGGCGCAGCAGCCTACAAGCTGCCTGTCCCCATGATGAATATTCTCAACGGCGGAGCCCATGCCGGCAATAATATCGACATTCAGGAATTCATGATTGTGCCCACCGGGGCCCCCTGCTTTCGGGAGGGGCTGCGCTGGTGCAGCGAAATCTACCACAGCCTGGGGTCCCGGCTGAAGGCCCGGGGGCTCTCTACCGGCGTGGGGGACGAGGGCGGCTTTGCCCCAGACCTGAGCTCGGACGAGGAGGCCATTGAGGAGGTGCTGGCGGCCATTGAAAAGGCCGGCTACGGGGGCAAGGTCCAGCTGGCCCTGGACGCTGCCGGCAGCGAGTGGGTCACTGAGAGCGGCGCTTACCGCCTGCCCAAGCGGGGGAAGACCATGGCCCCAGAGGACCTGATTGAGTATTGGGAGGGGCTGGTGGGCCGCTACCCCATTATCTCGGTAGAGGACCCCCTGGGGGAAGAGGACTTTGCCGCCTGGACAGAGCTGACCGCCCGCATTGGCGGCCGGGTGCAGCTAGTGGGAGACGACCTGTTCGTCACCAATATAGAGCGGCTGCAGCAGGGCATTGACCAGCGGGCGGGGAACGCCATTCTCATCAAGCCCAACCAGATTGGCACCCTGACGGAGACCCTGCAGGCCATTGACCTGGCCCGGCGCAGCGGGTACAACACCATTATCTCCCACCGGTCGGGTGAGACGGAGGACACCTTTATTGCCGACCTGGCAGTGGCGGTGAATGCGGGGCAGATTAAGACAGGGGCGCCCTGCCGGACGGAGCGGGTGGCGAAATACAACCGGCTGCTGCGCATTGAGGAGTGCTAGCGGAAAAAGGCCAGCTCGCGGGCAAAAAAGCCAGAACAAAGCAGAAGCAAAGGAGCGCGAATAAAAAGTTTCGTCCACCTTTACAAAGGTGGCAGAGCGCGAGACAGCGTCTCGCGACCTTGACCTTAAAAAGGCGGCGCAGTAAACAAAGGCGCGAGGTAGTGCTTTGCCTCTAAATCTCAGTTCAGAACGGGGTAAGGCTGCGCCGCCGCCGACTTGCCGCAGGCAAGTCGGATGCCGCAGGCAAGTCGAACCCAGCGAGGTCGACCAAAGGGAGACCAGCGGACTGCTTGCTGCCGTCAGCTACAGAAGTAGATCTTTTTTGATCCCCTTTCAGGAGAACCCAAAACGAGCAGGAGTAAAACACCGCTTTGTTTTAACCATCTGTTTGCGGCCAGCTGGGATAGAGCGAAAGCCCAGCGAGCGCAGACGCGCGTCCTTGGCGGCTGCGGAAGGTTTGCGAAGCAAAGCTTCTTCCCCTTGCGGAGCAAGGGGGCGAGCGTCCGTTTTCAGAGCTGTAAATTCAGAGCGAAAGGCCTCCCCGCCAAGCCACTCTACACACCTATGGCTGGCGG
>NZ_JBQISV010000098.1:0-7465 GCF_056800975.1 Acutalibacter sp. | reverse complement strand
TCTTTGAATATTCTTAAGAAACTTTCTACAGAAAGTTTCTTAAGCCGCCGGAGGCGACTTTAATCCCTTGACCTTAAAACACCCCAAAAACGCAGGAGGGTAGGAAAACGTCCCAGTGGGACGTTTTCCGTAGGGAACCACCGTAAGGGGTTCCCTATCGAATGGGAGCGAAGCGGACATTCGACAAGGCCCTTAAAGCCCTGAGCGTTGGGGGCGGGCGGGGTGGGACGCTGCCGCTGCCCTCGGGGGCCGCCTGAGCAAGCGAAGCTTGCGAAGAAAGAGCCCCCGACGGTAGAACCCACGCCAAACGCAGTGTGCGGTATCTCTACACGGGCCAACCGCCCGCCAAAGGACACCCCCACAAAAAACGCCCCATGTCCCAGCCAAACCATTCAACAGCGTCAACAGCACAGGCAAAGCTAGGAGTGTCACACCGCGATTCAAGGCCAGGGGCCTTGTAAGGGCGGGCCAGCGTGTCCGCCCGTCTCTCCCAGGGCCCAGCTCCTTCAGGGAGTAGACGGATCATACCTACCCCTGCATAAAATCTGCGAAAGGGACACTCCTGGCAAGGCTTACACCCTGCAAGGCTTACACCCTGCAAAGCAAAAGCCCTCTCCCCTCGCGGCCTGTGGAAGCTGCCCAGCCCCCCGCTCCCCCTTCTCCCCCCTAGCTTCCCCGCCCCGACTCCCAGTTATTCCCTCTCCCAAAAACAAAAAGTTCACCCAGGGGCTTGACAAAGTATACTAAAATGGTATATATTTATTTGCAGGGGGAAATCCTAGCGGTAACCGACCGCTGGCAGTCCCCCGACCAGCAGAAAGGAAGTAGCTGAAAACATGGACAACACTGTCAGAAAAGTATACGCCGACAACGCCGCTACCACCGCTGTCTCCGACGAGGTGCTGCAGGCCATGCTCCCCTTCTTCAAAGAGGTTTACGGCAACCCGTCCAGCCTGTATGAGCTGGGCCAGCAGGCCAAGGCCCCCCTGGAAGAAGCCCGGGCTGCCACCGCCGCCTGCCTGGGGGCAAAGCCCAACGAAATTTACTTCACCAGCTGTGGCAGCGAGAGCGACAACTGGGCCATTAAGGGTGCGGCCCGGGCCCAGCGCAGAAAGCACGGCAAAACCCACATCATCACCTCGGCTTTTGAGCACCACGCGGTGCTGCACACCTGTCAGGCCCTGGAAAGGGATGGCTTCACGGTCACCTATCTGCCGGTTCATAAGGACGGCCTGGTGCGGGTGGAGGAGCTGGAGGCCGCTATCACGGAGAACACAGCCCTGGTCACCATTATGTACGCCAACAACGAGATTGGCACCATTCAGCCTATTCCCGAGATTGGCCAGGTGTGCAAGGCCCATGGGGTTCTTTTCCACACCGACGCGGTGCAGGCCATCGGCAATGTACACATTGATGTGAAAGCCCAAAATATTGATATGCTCTCTCTCAGCGGACACAAGATACACGCTCCCAAGGGCGTGGGTGCCCTCTATATCCGCTCGGGCGTTGCCGTCGACAACTTTATGGACGGCGGAGCCCAGGAGCGGGGCCGCCGGGCCGGCACTGAGAATGTGGCCGAAATTGTGGGCCTTGCCACAGCCATTCAGCGGGCCACCGACACCATTGACCAGCGCGTCGCCCGGCTGACCCCCATGCGGGACCGCCTGATTGACGGGGTGCTGAAAATTGAGCGCAGCCGCCTGAACGGCAGCCGGGAGCACCGGCTCCCTGGCAATGTGAGCTTCTGTTTTCAGGGGGTAGAGGGGGAGAGCCTGCTGCTGATGCTGGACATGAAGGGTATCAGTGCCTCCTCGGGCTCGGCCTGCACCAGCGGCTCGCTGGACCCCAGCCATGTGCTGCTGTCCATCGGCCTGCCCCATGAGGTGGCCCACGGCTCGCTGCGGCTGAGCTTCGGGGACTATAACACCGAAGAGGACGTGGACTATATCTTGGGGGTATTGCCCCAGATTATCGACCGGCTGCGCAATATGTCGCCCCTGTGGGACGCCATAAAAACCGGCAGCGTTAACTATGACCCCTATATGTAAAGGAGGCGCGGACATGCGGGAGAGACCTATTCAGGACCTGATTTTGAACCCGATGACCGCCATTGCGGATGAGTGGATGCTGCTCACCGCCGGCACAGAGGCCCGGGGCTTTAACACCATGACCGTCTCCTGGGGGCACCTGGGGTCGCTGTGGGGGAAGTATAGTGCGGTGGTTTATGTTCGGCCCCAGCGGTACACGAAGGTGTTTTTGGACCGGGAGGATTTGTTCACTCTTACTATATTTGACGGCGACAAGAAGAAAGATTTGAGCTATTTGGGCAGTCATTCTGGCCGGGACGAGGACAAGGTGGCCCGAGTGGGGCTGACCCCCTGGTTTGGGGAGGGCTTCACCGGCTTTGAGGAGGCCCGGCTCACGCTGGTATGCCGCAAGCTGTACCGGGCGCCCCTGGCGGAGGAGGGCTTTTTGGACAAGTCGATTCTGGCCAGCTGCTACCCGGAACGGGACCTGCATGAGGTATATGTGGGGGAAATTGTGAAAGCATATACAAGGGATGGTAGAGATTGACCCTGTCTGCGGAAGGCGGACATGCTCGGGAATGGGACTGCCGGGGCGGTGCGTCCGAGGAGCTGTCGGCTCTATGCTGGAGGCGGACAGGGGGCTTGGGATGCGCTGGCCGGGATTCTTTTGTGATTTTCAAAATTGTACTATCATCTGAATTGTGATAGTATTTCTGCCTTGACTGGGCCTGTTTTGCCGCATAAGGTTGCTGTCGGAAGGTGGTTTTTGGGCGGTTTTGCTTCAAATGGGGACCTGTTTGGGGACAAATTGGGCCTGCTTTTTTCCGGAAGCATGGGAAAAGGGCAGTCAGAAATAGTATTTGTTTCAATATCATTGTGTGATATTTGTTTTAACCATGATATTTTGCTGACACGCAAGTAGTTGATAGCCTATTTTTCACATGGTTAAAGTGGGTATTTGTCCGTGGATTTGCATGGTTGGGATTGGTGATGGGTCTGGGAGGCTCGTCAAACATTTTGTTGTGATTGGATGATTTTTGTTCTTTCGCGGGAGCAGTCGGCATGTAGTGCGGATGGCAAGGAGTTTGCTTGACAGTTGGGGCGGATTGGGATTTGCTGGGTGCACTTGAGGACTGTGGGACGCGGATGGGCCGGGTGGACGGTCAGAGGTTTTGTTGTGCTCTTGGGGATCATTTTATGATGTTTATTTGACCTCTTGCGAAAATAGAAACATTGTGTAATAAAAGGCCTTCGGGCGCAAAGATCGCGCCCTACGGCAAGACCTTGGGGCTCTGCCCCAACCCCCGCAAGGGGCCTGACGCCCCTTGACCGCGCAATTTGCGTAAAGGCGTCTATTTCGCAAGAGGTCTATTATCTTTTCGGGAGGGGGAGCCGGACGTGGGCGGAAAGGGCAGGAGGGTTTGGCCTGGGGTTCTTTTGCGGGCAGCGCTTTTTAGTCTGCCTACGCTGGCGGTCAACCTTCTGGTGCAGAGCTGCCGGGCCTTTGCCGGGAAACGGCGGGCCGGTGAAATTCAACAGGAAAGGACAGAGAAACATGGCATACAGTGAAAAGGTGATGGACCATTTCGCCAACCCCCGCAATGTGGGCGAAATGCAGGATTTCAGCGGGGTTGGCGAGGTGGGCAACCCCAAATGCGGGGACATTATGCGCATGTACATCAAGGTGGAGGGGGACGTGATTACGGACGTCTCTTTTATGACCTTTGGATGTGGGGCGGCGATTGCCACCAGCAGCATGGCCACGGAGCTGATTAAGGGCAAGACCATTGGCGAGGCCTTGAAGCTGACCAACAAGGCGGTGATGGAGGCCTTGGACGGGCTGCCGCCGGTGAAGGTGCACTGCTCGGTGCTGGCGGAGCAGGCCATTAAGGCGGCGGTTTCGGACTATTACCAGCGGCAGGGGATTGACCCCACGCCCATTGTGGGGGAGATTCCGGCCTGCGAGGAGTGCGGCTGCGAGATTTGAGGCAAAAGAAAACGGTCCGGGAGCTCTGTGTCCCGGGCCGTTTTGTTTGTTTTCTTTTTGAGAGAGGGGTAGAAAAACGTCCCGGTGGGACGTTTTTCGGGTGGGGGGCTTGGGTCTCTGGAGTTTGGGGGTGGGTGGGGTGGGGCGCTGCCGCTGGCTTCGGCGGCCGGGCGAGCCTGACTTGCCCGAAGGGCAATGTCAGGCGAGCAAAGAGCCGCCGACGGTAGAGCCCACGCAAAGCGCCGTGTGAGGTAGCTCTATGCGGGTCAATCGCCCGCTGGAGGACGCCCCCACAGAATCAAGGACGTTTGTCAGGGGCAGCGGGTGGGGAGTTCGGCAGGATTACAGGTCGCGGAACTTTTTGACCCGGCGCAGAGCACGCTGCTTGCGCTTGTAGAAGACTACCAGAATCAGGTAGACGGCGATGAGGGCGGCGATTACCGCCATAACGGCAATGAACCAGGGGGAGGTCAGCAGGGAGCGGCCCTGCTCCCAGCCGGCGATGAGGTCGCTGCGGGCCACGGACTCGGCGGCGACCAGGGGGACGGTGGCTACCACCTCGTTGGCGTAGCTCAGGGTGGCGGTGCCCAGCTGCTCGCCCTTGCGCACCGGGGCCTGGACGCTTTCGGGCTTATCCACTGTAACGATGATGGAGCTCTGGTCGACGGAGTTGGGGAGCATGACGCTGACATTGCGGTCCGCCGCCAGCCGGAGCTCGTCCTGCTGGTAGGCGTATTCCAGCTTCACGGAGCTGAGGATGTCGCCCTGGGTGGCTATGGTCTTTTTGCCCAGGCTGGTGAAGGCCCAGCGGAACAGGGTGCGGGCGTCCCGCATCTCGTTGTGGACGCCCTGGGCGTAGCCCTCCATGTCGCCCATGGCAATGACAATGTAGGTATACCCTGAGTAGGTGGCGGAGGCCGCCACGCAGAAGCCCGCCTGGTCGTGGGAGCCGGTTTTGATGCCATTGGCATAGGTGTAAAAATAGGTGTTGCCGTTTTCGTCCGGATAGTTGCGCAGGAGCTTGTTGGTATTGGGGTGGTTCTCCTCGTCCGGGTTCAGATTGGTGGGGGGCTTGGGATAGTTCGCCTGCCTGACGATTTCGGCAAAGTTGGGCAGGGTGAGGGCATATTGGGCAATGGTGCCCATGTCTCGGGCAGTGGAGTAGTGATTCTCGTTGTGCAGGCCGTGGGGGTTGGAGAAATGGGTGTTACGGCAGCCCAGCTCCCGGGCCTTGGCGTTCATCTGCTGGACGAAAAAGCTGGTCTCGCTGTAGTCAATGGTGGCTCCGTACTCCTGCTGTACGGCAGGAGCGGGGGTGGAGCCGTCCTCCGGGGCGCCGGGGTCCTCCGGGTCCGGGGCGTCCTGGGCCGTGATGCGGCCCTGGGCGTAGAGGCTGTCCACATACTCCATGAGGGTGAGGGCGGCGTCGTTGCCGGAGGGGACCATGAGCAGGTTCAGCAGCTCCAGCCCGGTGAGCTGCTCGCCCACCTGAACGCCGGCCAGGGAGCTGCCGGTGCCCTCCAGGTCGTCGGCCACGCTTTGGGGGACTGTGATGGTGGCGTGCTCAATATCAGGGATGGTCTCGCAGGCCACGATAAAGGTCATGATTTTGGTCATAGAGGCCATGGGCAGCTCCTGGTCCGGGTTGAGGGTGTAGACTACGGTATCCGTGTCCAGGTTGAGCATGTAGAGGGACTTGCAGTGGGGCTCTTTGCTGTCGTCCTCCTGGTCGGAGTCCCAATTATAGGTAAAGCCCTCGGCCCCGGCGGGCAGGGGGGGCAAAATCAGCAGCAGAACAGCCAGGGCGGCGGCTATGGATTTTTTCCAGTCGAGTTTTTTCACCAGCGGATTCCTCCTTTTCGTGCGGGTTTTGGTTTTGCTTGGTATTTATATAGTATACCCGATACCGGCGGGAAAGGGAAGGGTGAATTTCTGAAAATGAGGGGGAGATTTCGTTAAGATTTTATGAACAGGGGAGAAAACGTCAAAAATTCCTGAAAGCTCCGGCAAGGGGGAAGGTGAGGCCGGGGGCTTCAGGAATTTCATGATTGAGTCGTTTTGGGGAGGGATGGAGGCGTGCTTTTTCTCTTTGCGGCTTGCTGCCGGGCCGTGTCAGACTGCCAGGTGCACCACATGGCACACCCCGGGAATGCCCTCGCCCTGCTGCTGGGAGGTGGTGGACATGAGGGCCCCGGTGGCGCAGAACAGGATGTTTTTCAGCTCGCCCCGCTCCATTCTGCCCAGCAGATGCCCGCAGAGCACACTGGCGGAGCAGCCGCAGCCTGAGCCTCCGGCGTGCACGTCCTGGGCCTGCCGGTCGTAGAGGAGCAGGCCGCAGTCCTGGTGGACGGCTTTCAGGTCGACGCCGTTGTCCTTCAGGGTGTCCAGCATGAGCTGAGAGCCCACTGCGCCCAGGTCGCCGGTGAAAATGCCGTCGTAGTCGTTGGGGCTGGTGTGGGTGTCGGTAAGGTATTGATAGATGCTGTCCGCCGCGGCCGGGGCCATGGCGGCCCCCATATTGGCCGGGTCCTTGACCCCCAGGTCCAGGGCCTTGCCCGCCAGGCCGTGGAGCACCCGGACCTTGCCCCCCCGGCCCAGAATGACGCAGCCGGAAGCAGTGGCTGTCCACTGGGCGGTGGGGGTGCGCTGGGCGCCGTATTCCAGGGGGGTGCGGAACTGGCGTTCGGCGGAGCAGAAGTGGGAGCTGGTGACTGCCGCCGCCAGGTCTGCTGCGCCGCAGTCTACCATAATGGAGGCCATGAGCAGGGTTTGGGCCATCGTGGAGCAGGCCCCGTACTGGCCCAGGAGGGGGATGTGGTAGTCGATGAGGCCGAAGGTGGAGGAGATGCACTGGTTCAGCAGGTCGCCGGCAAAGATCATGTGGATGTCCTCCGGCTTGCGCCCGGCATTGGCCAGGGCGATGGAGACCGCTTCTTTTTGGAGCTGGGCCTCGGCCTTTTCCCAGCTTTGGGTGTTGAGGGTGGTGTCGTCAAAGGTCTGATGCAGGTCCCCGCCCAGGGGGCCTGCCGCCTCTTTGCGGCCTCCCACGGCTCCCCGGCCCAGAATGGTGGGGGCTGTTTCAAATTGTAAGGTCTGTTTGCCGATGCGCTTCATGGGCGTTCCTCCCGGTGAAAGTCATTTTGTCAATAGTGTTGCCCGGGAGTGGGGGAATATGAGGATTTTTTTTGGTGAAGTAGGGCGAAGGTTGAGAGGGGGTGGGATTTTCGTTTTAAAAATAATGTTATTTTTATTTTGTTTTTTGTTTAGTAAAGCTCTTGCCTGTCTCAAAAGTGGGATGGTGTCGGGTGGGCTTGGGGTGGGATGTTCATTTTCTGCGAAAATGAACATGGGGCGCTTCGCGCTTGTTGGATGGTTTGGCCTGCGGCGCAAGGGCAAGGTCGCCTCCGGCGGCTTAGGGCTTCGCCCTAAGAACCCACCAGAGGGGCAGGCC
>NZ_JBQISV010000097.1:0-7655 GCF_056800975.1 Acutalibacter sp. | reverse complement strand
CCCCCAGCCGCCATGAGAAAGGTTGCACGAAAACGCCGAAAGCCGCTCCGTAAATGGAGCGGCTTTCGGTGTTTTTCTGTGTTTCTGTTTTGCTTTATACCGTGCAGAGAGAGGCTCTGACACGGTTGACGCTCTGCATCATCTGCATGAGCCTCTCAAGAGCGCAGCTGCTGTCTCATTGGTAGACATGGTATAGGAATGTCATAATCTGCGCCCGGGTGCAGGGCTTGTCGGAGCCAAAGGTAGTGGGGCTGGTACCGCTGGTAATGCCCTCCTCCTTTGCCCAGCTGATTGCCTTTTGGAACACGCTGTTGTCCGGCATGTCGGCAAAACCGGCAATCTCACTGGGCTCAGGGCAGCCGGAGGCTGTCCACAAAAACACCATAGGGCGTATTCCCAAATGACGCATACGAACGCTTATGGGAACACACCCTAGTTTCAATCGCTCTATGTGTTTCTGAAAAAGCTCATCCTCATGTAATGGCCCATAACAAAACGCTAACACAGGCGCGTTCATCTGTTCCTGTCAGCCGGTTTTCCTGTCGATAAAAAAGTGTAACAATCCGCCCTCTACTACAGAAGCCACTTTTTATCCCCAAAAGAAAAGAGGCCCCAGCAGGGCCCCTTCTCCATCATTCTATTCTACAGCAAGCTTGATCTGCTCGGTTCCGGCGCTTCCGCTGACTGTCACCAGCATCTCCCCCGGCGTTGTCCCGGCCCGGACCACTGCCAGTGCATAGCCCTCAAAGGTCTGCCAGGTATTGTGGGTATAGTGGTTCAGGGTCTCCACGTCCCCATTGCCCATGCCCTGCAATACGCCGGCGCCCTCTACAGTCACCGTGACCTCGTCCACTGCCTGGGGGTTCAGCCGGCCGCTTTCGTCCCGCAGAGAGATCATCATATAGCTCAGTTCCCGGCCATTGGCTGCCAGCCGGGTCCGGTCCGCGTCTATGTGCAGGCGGACCCGCTCCTCCGCTGTGGCGAGGACAGCCTCCTCTGCCGCCTGCCCTTCCCGGTAGCAGACAGCCCGCAGCTCCCCGGGCTGGTAAGCGGTCTCGAAGCTGGCGTCAAAGCCGTTCTCCTCTCCGGCGGCCCTGCGGCCCAAAGACTGGCCGTTCAGGAACAGCTCTACCTCCGGCGCGTCCGCGTACACATGAATCACTGCGGGCTTGCCCTCATACCCATGCCAGGTCCAGCTGACACGCTCGTCCCGCCAGGGCCAGGTGGTCTGACTGGGTGTCTGGCCATGACGGTCCACCGGCTCCACCGTGACCAGGGGCGTTTTGCGCAGGCCGAATACAATCTCCCGAATATAGCTGATGGGGCGGCGGTTGCCCAGAAGGTCCAGGTCGCCCATGCCCGACAGGCTCACCGGCCAGTTGGACTGAAAGCCCCGCCGGCCGTCATAATAGGTGACGCCGCAGCCTGCCTCGCCGATGTAGTCCCAGCCGGTCCAGGTCATGTCGCCAATGACATGGTGGTGATTTTTCACAATGCTCCACAGCCGCACAATATCGCTGGGGAAGGTCTCGGTGCCCAGAATCACCCGGTTGGGGTTGAGGGCGTGCTCCAGCACATGCCGGCCTGTCAGATAGTTGTAGCCCGTGACGTCCGTGGCAGAGGCAAACTCGTCCAGAACCTGGGTCAGAATGGGACTGGCGGCAAAAGCGTCCGCCATGGGGCCCTGGAAGAAGTCGATTACCGCGTTGATCCCGTCGGCCCCTGCCCCAGAGCCCAGCCGGTCCTTTTCCGCCAGCGGCTCCGGGGCCTGCCGGGTGATGTCCTGAATAATCTCCCCCATGCGGGCTCCCGCGGCCATCAGGCCGTTGGCCCCCACGGTCACATAGCGGGTGTTGTCCAGCCGGTGGAACTCATTGGTGATCTCCCGGTTCATCTGCGCCCCCTTGGGCGTGCCCGCCTCCTGAATCTCATTGCCCGTGCTGTAGAGAATCACGCTGGGGTGGTTGAAGTCCTTAGCCACCATCGCCGCCACGTCCTCGCGCCAGAAATAGGGGAATTTCTCCCCATAGTCGTTGTTGTTCTTGGGGCGGGTCCAGCAGTCAGAGAGCTCGTCCATCACCAGCATACCCAGCCGGTCGCAAGCGTTCAGCAGGGCCCTGCCCGCCGGGTGGTGGGACATGCGCACCGCGTTAAAGCCCGCCTCCTTCAGCTTCTTGACCCGCCGCTCCTCTGCCCATGGAAAAGCCGCCGCGCCGATTACCCCGTGGTCGTGGTGAATGCAGGCTCCCCGCAGGTTCACCTCCTGCCCGTTCAAGCGCAGCCCACGGCTGGCGGACAGGCTCAGGCTGCGGATGCCGAAGCTCTCGCTGACCTGGTCGTACACCCGCCCGCCTGCCTGAACCGTCACCGTGCAGGTATAGAGGTCCGGCCTCTCGCAGCTCCACAGGCTGGGGCTCTCCACCTCCGCCCGGGTGCGGACATGCTCCTCACCGCCCCCGAAAACCGTCACCGGCAGCCGGGTGTACCCGGCCCTGCCCTGGGGGCCGGTGAGCTCGATGACCACCTCTGCCGTTATCCTCTCCCGGCTGATGTTCACCAGGTCCAGGTCTATCTGCACCACTGCCAGCGAAGGCTCCACGTCAGGGGTAGAGAGCCGCAGGCCGTTGCGGGCAATATGGACCTTATCCCCCACCAGCAGGTTCACGTCCCGATAAATGCCGCTGCCGGAGTACCACCGGCTGTTCTCCTCGGCAGAGTTGTTGGCAACCACAGTCACCGTGTTCTCCTGGCCATACTTGAGGAAATCGTCTGCACACAAGGCGAACTCCCCATAGCCGAAGGGGTGGCCCCCGGCGTAGTCGCCGTTGACAGACACCCGGGCGTTCTGATACACACCCTCAAATTCCAGCAGCACAGTCTTGTCCCGCCAGTCCTCGGGGGCAAAAAAGCGTTTGACATAGGTGTAGCAGCCGCCAGGGTAAAAGCCGGTCTGGTGGCCGTTTTTGGTGGACTGGCTGCGCTTTTCATAAATCATGGCGTCGTGGGGAATGGCTACCGGGTCCCCCTCGGCCCCGCCCATAAACAGAGCCATCATCGGGCCTGCACCGGGCTTCAGCAGCGTCCACTGGTCGTTCCAAAGCTGTTTTTGCATGGGGTATGCCTCCTTTTTTGGGTTGCTCTCCTTTGCCGCCCCGCGCCGGGCCCAGCCCCAGAGGGCGGCATGGCGGAGAAGGTTATAAACAGGCGATTTCCAGGCAGGTCTGCGGGCTCAGCCCCCTCGCTTTCCATAGACCTCCTCTTCTTATAAGTATAGCGGATTCCGCGCGGTGCTGCAAGGGCTATCTGTTGACTGGCGGAGACGGGAGGGCACAATACTCCCCCGTCCCTCCCTGCCCTTTAGAATGAAAGCGCAAGCCCTAGACTGTCCCCATGTTCAGCGGAGCCCTGCAAAGTCAAAAGACCCGGCCAGCCTATAGGTAAGCCGGGCTTTTTCTCTGTCTGCCCCGACAGAACGCAGACCTTGACAAACCGGCGGGAAAAGAGTATAATTCGCTTTGTCCGATATCGTACCACCTGCACAACGGAGAGGAGCGGAGATTGCGGAATGAAGCCCTTGGAAATTACCCCCTGGCTGCGTGAAATGAACCGCCTTCTGCTGGAAAACGACAGTCTTTACCGGGACGCGGCCCGGCGGCTGGGGGTGCCGGAATGCACCCTGTGGATTTTGTACACCATACGCGCCGACGGCCAGCCCATCACCCAGGCCCAGCTCTGTCAGATTTTGCGCGAGCCCAAAACCACGGTCAACTCCGCGCTGAAGCATATGGCGGCTCAGGGGTATATTGTCCTCACCGCTGGGGAGGACCGGCGCACCCGCAGCGTCGTCCTCACGGAAAAGGGCATGGAGCTGGCAAAAAGCACCGCAGACCAGCTGCTGCATGCAGAGGAGGCTGCGATCTTCGGCCTGAGCCTGGAGCAGAGAGAGGGCCTGCTTCGGGAGATGCGGCGCTTCAACAAGGAGCTGGCCAAGCAGCTGAACCAGTTGGGCGCCGACAAAAACACAACTAAAGGAGGCGATACGCCATGAGAATTCAACTTTCTGACCATTTTACTTACCCCAAGCTGCTGCGTTTCGCCCTGTCCCCCATTCTGATGATGGTGTTCACCTCTATCTACGGCGTGGTCGACGGGCTGTTTGTGTCCAACTTTGTGGGCAAGGTGCCCTTTGCGGCCATTAACCTGATCATGCCCTTTACCATGATTCTGGGCGGGCTGGGCTTTATGATTGGCACCGGCGGCAGCGCCCTGGTGGCAAAAACCCTGGGCGAGGGCCGGCGGGAGGACGCGGACCGCTATTTTACCATGATGGTGCTGTTTTCCCTGATTGTGGGCGCGGCGGCCTCCGCCTTCGGCATAGCGTTTATGGAGCCTGCCGCCCGGCTGCTGGGGGCCACCGACAGCATGGTGGGGGACTGCGTGGTGTATGGGCGCATTGTTATTGCCTTTACTACCGCGTTTATGCTGCAAAATGTCTTTCAAACCTTTCTCTCTACTGCCGAAAAGCCCAAGCTGGGCCTGGTGTATACCATAGCCGCCGGGCTGACCAACATGGCCCTGGACGCGCTGTTTATCGCGGGCTTCCGGTGGGGCGTGGCCGGGGCTGCGCTGGCCACGGGCGTCAGTCAGTGTGTGGGCGGGGTGCTGCCCTTATTTTATTTTCTGCGGCCCAATTCCAGTCTGCTGCGCCTGCGCAGAACACGGCTGGAAGGGCGGGCGCTGCTGCGGGCCTGCGGCAACGGCTCCTCTGAGCTTATGTCCAACGTCTCCGGCTCTTTGGTGGGCATGCTGTACAATTTTCAGCTGCTCCGCTTTGCCGGCGAGGACGGCGTTGCGGTTTATGGGGTGCTGATGTATGTCTCGTTTATTTTTATTGCCATTTTTATTGGCTACACAGTGGCAAGCACGCCGGTGGTGGGCTTTCACCACGGGGCGGCAAACCACGCCGAGCTGAAAAGCCTGCTGAAGCGTTCCACTGTGCTCATGCTTTTGGGCGGGGTGGGCATGATGGTTCTCTCCTGGGCGCTGGCCCGGCCCCTGGCCCAGGTGTTTGTGGGCTACGACCCGGAGCTGAGGGACATGACGGTGCATGCCTTTCAGGTGTTCTCCTATTCCTTCCTGCTGGCCGGGTTCAACATTTTTGTGTCCTCCTTCTTCACCGCGCTGAACAACGGGGCGGTGTCGGCCATTATCTCCTTTTTGCGCAGCCTGGTGTTTCAGGTGGTGTGCGTGCTGGCCCTGCCCGCGCTGCTGGGGCTTGACGGCATCTGGTGGTCTGTGACTATGGCGGACGTGTTTGCCTGCGTGATCTCTGTCGTGTTTTTGGCTGCAAAAAGGAAGAAGTACCACTATATGTAGGGAAATCTTTGGCCCAGAGACGAGCGTCTCCGGCTGGGCAGAGAAGCCCTTCAAAGAGAAGAAAGTCCCCCGGGAGCCAGTGCTTCCGGGGGACTTTTTTCCGCATGAAAACGCCCTGTGGTTGGGGGCAAAAAAAAGTCCGCGCATCCATGGGGGTGCGCGGACTGGTGGTGCAGAAGAGCAGGCCGCGCCAGCTCTCACGCTGCTGGTCGAAGTGCGGAGACTCGAACTCCGTGCCTCTTGGTCCCAAACCAAGCGCTCTACCAGGTGAGCTACACCTCGACATATCCAAGTCATATTATACTGGATATCCCGTCAGGTGTCAATAGGCAAATCCGGCAGAACAGGCCTTTGTCAAAAAAACACGGGCAGCTTTGTAAACGCACCTAGAACCTGTATGGGCGGTGATTTTCCCGCCATAGAACGGTAAATTTCCCCCAGGCTGACGGCGAAAATTACCGCCCCAGGGGTATTCCCCGCTGTGAATACCGGCTCTTCCATTCAGAAAACACCGGTTGTTAAGCCGAAGGGCAAAGCAGCGGGGCTTCCAAAGAGGCGGCTGCTCTCTTGAAAGCCCCGCTGCGTGTAGCCCGGGCCCAAAAATCTCCGCCCCAGAGATGCGACGCTTTTTTCAGACTGCGTCAGTCATGGGCAGGCCCTTCCTCTTCGGCGGGGGCCTCCTCAATGCAGTCCTGAATATATTGGGCCACCACATTTTTATAGGACTCCGGGCGGTAGTCCATGTCCCGGACAAAGTTCAGCATCTCCGTTTTGGACACCCACTGCACCCCAATCACCTCGTCCTTTTGCAGGGTGAGGCTGCTCTCGTCCAGGTCGGCGCGGACAAAATAAAGGTCCGTGAGCATCCGGGCCCCGGCCTCTACCCAGCGGTACACCTTCACAAAGCTGTCCGGGGGCAGGCTGACCCCCAGCTCCTCCCGGAGCTCCCGCAGGGCGCAGTCAAAGCTGGACTCCCCTGCCAGGGCATGGCCCATGTGGGTCTCCCACTGGCCGGGGCGGAAGCTCTTGCCCTGGGCCCGCTTTTGCAGCAAAAACCGCCCCTGGCTGTCGTAGACAAAGGCGTGCATGCCCAGGGTGAAATACCCCGGCTTCTTTTCCCCGCCCCGCTCCATGGTCAGGCCCGTGGGCCGGCCGTCGCCGGTAAACAGGTCCAAAAGCTCCGGCCCGCCCTGGGCCTCCGGCTCCGGCCCCTCCAGGGGGATGGGTTCCAGCAGGCTGGGGCGCTCCTCGGGCTTTTCCTTGGGCTCCGGCCTGGGCAGCTCGTTCTCCTTGAGACGGGGGATGAACCGGGGGGCGAACTTCCCCGTCCCCCGGCCCATGATGTAAATCATGCCGATAACGGAGAACACCACCGCGCCAATAAAGTTCACAAACAGGTCCTTCATGGTGTCGTGAATGCCAATGTCCAGATACCCCGGCCAGGCCTCGCCGTTGACCACCACGCTCTCAATGGGGATGCTGACCGGGGAGTTCTTCCCATCCGGGTTCAGGCTGACGGTGTTTACCACGCTGACCCAGGTGTCCTTTTGCATGTCCATGTTGAAAAAGGCGTCCATGCCGTACTCGAAGAACTCCCACAGCACGCCGATGGTCATGGAAAAGCAGAAAGCCACCACAGCCAGAAATACCGGGGACAGCCGCACCCGGAACCGCCGGGACCGGTTGAGAATGTCCACCATAGCAATGCCAATGGCCGCCATAAGGAAGCCGTTGATGGTGTGCAGCATGGTGTCCCAGAAGGGGAAGATCAGGTAATACTCCTGGATCTCCCCCAGTATTTCGGCGGAAAAGATGAACAGGAGAATGATGACCTCTAAGGTGTTGGGCACGTCAATGTGCAGCCTGCGCTCTACAAAGCTGGGGATGAGGAACAGCACCAGCGTGAGAGAGCAGAGAAAAACATCGTAATACTCCCGGTTGAGCAGCTGAAGAACCAGCACCGCCACCACCAGAATCCGCAGCACCACATACACGGTGAACAGCACCGGATGAGCCTTGATTTCCGCCTTGTTCTTCTGAATATCCTCTACCCGGCGCATCCGGCGCTGGGCTTTGGTGAGCTTCTCCTTTTTCTTCATAAGCTACCTCCTTTGCGGCAGGGTTTTTATCCGGCTTGAAGGGGAAAGGGCCGAGCCTGTTGGCAAACGCCGTCCCTGGGTGCGGGCAGACGCTTGGGGCTCCCTCTGTTTTCAAACGGCTCCGGCCCGCCCTTCTCCCCGGGTCAGTTTTTCAGGCTTTGCAGGGGCGCGGGAATTTTG
>NZ_JBQISV010000096.1:0-7757 GCF_056800975.1 Acutalibacter sp. | reverse complement strand
TTGGGCGGTGGGGAGATTTGAAAATCTCCGCCGCTGAAGTAGCCAGGCAGGCGGGGACCATTCCCAATGAGATTCTCAGCCGGTTGGGGCAGCGGCTGGATAGAATCGTTTTGTAGAAGCATCCGCTGTCCGGTAGATTGCGGCCGCCATATATTCCACCCTGGGTGGCAACCTCACGAAAGCCCACTCCAGCAGCGGCTTTGTCAGCGAAGGCTCCGTTATCTTCCCAACAGCCGCCACGGCGCGTTGAACTGCCGGATGACTTGAAACGCTATGTGGTAGAGAATGCACAATAGAAATTCTCAGCTGACTACACATGTCCCAGGCCCCTTTTCCACCCTACAGCTCCTTCTGATACTTCAGCAGCGTATACCTCCGTCCATCATAGGGCCGGGTGTGCTGCTCCGCAGCGTACAAGGCAAACCCGGCCTTGTCCGCCAGCCGCCGGGAAGCTGCATTCTCCTCCCAAGCTGAGTAGAGAAAGGTGTCCGCTCCCAGCTCCTTGGCGTATGCCAGGAGAGTCTGCAGGACTTGCCAGCCGTAGCCCCGCCGCCAGAAGCCGGGGCCAATGCAGATGCCGGTCTCCTCCCAGACGTACCCCTCCACCCGGGCGATGCCCGTAAAGCCGATGGCCTCGCCGGTGGACTTCAGAAAGATGGTATAGGCCGTCTCACGCTCCTTCTGGAACGCAATGGTCCGGCGCATGCGGTCCTGGGCCTCCGCTTCATCCGGGCTCAACTCCGGGAGCATATAGCGGAAGCTCTCCGGGCGGCTCCAAACGTTGCGGTACATGGGCTTCCAATCCTCGAATCTGGCCTTATCCAGGATCAGGTCTTTAGTTTCCAACATGGTGATTTCTCCTTTCTTTACGAACCGGTAGACTTGTAGTGGCGCACACCAATGCGCCACACCACCCAGCAGGGCAGCACAAACAGGCAGGCCGCCAGCGGCAGAAAAATATTCCACCATTCATCCGCCCGGCCCAGCAGATAGAGCAAGGGGTAATACTGCACCAATGCGTAGGGAATGCAGAAGGTGCAGAACAGCAGCATACCCCGGCCATAAATGCCGATAGGGTATTTGCCGTGCTCAATGGCCCCATAGGTAAACACATTCATAAATTCCAGTCCCTGCAGGGTGAAAAAAGCAATGGCCCCCTCCAGGAGAAACAGTGCCGAGAACAGTGTCATGCCCCCGGCCACCATGAAGACCACGGTAAGCACCCGGGGAAAATTCCAGTCCACCTGACAGCTGAGCAGGCCGTATACCAGCATAACCATCCCCTGCAGCAGCATACCAATGCGCACAAAGTCAATGCGGAAGGCCAGCACCTGAAAGATCTCATTCCGGGGGCGGCAGAGGATACGGTCAAACTCCCCGTTGGCAATCATGCTGTCGAACACCTTGAAGCCTGAGGCGAACATCTGGGCAATAGAGAAGCCCATGAGCATGATGCCGTAGCACAGCAGCACCTCCTCATAGCTGAACCCTGCCACAGTGTGAAAACGCTGGAACATGAAGAAGACCCCCAGAAACACCGAGAAGGAGGTGAAAAATGAGCCTGTCACCGTGGCAAAAAACGAGCCCTTGTACTGCACGACAGACTTGAGGTGAATCAAAAAATATTTCAGATAAAGACGCATGGATCAGCCCCCCTGTATCACAACATTTTTCAGCTCTTTCCACTCCAACAGCTTGCCCAGGGCAATCAACGCCGCCAGCCAGAAAACCTGCAGCAGCATATGATATCCCAGCTCCGGCCCGCAGATGTCCCCCGTGTAAATGCGCAGAGGGACGTTCTGGATGGCGGAGAAGGGGAGCAGCTCCATCACCTGGCGGATGCCCTGCGGAAAAAAGGGCAGAGGGATGATGGCCCCGGCGAAGAAGTCCGTGACGCCGATGGCGATGAGCCGGACTCCCCGGGGGGAGATGGTGTGAAAGGTGATCATCAGCACAATCATGGTCATGGCGGCCACCACCCCGACTGCCAACGCCAATGACAGCAGAAACCACAGGAAGGTGGAAAGGCTGGGGGGCGGCATCAGCCCAAAGGGTGCGGGAATCAGCAGCGCCACCAGCAGGGTGGGCCCGCAGCGCAGCCCCCCGGCAGAGACCCGGCTGGCGGCAGTGCGGGCGTACCACATGGGGTAGAGGCTCACTGGGCGGCACAGCTCGTAGGCCACATTGCCGTTCTGGATGACGTTTAAAAACTCGTTGTCCATCCCGTTGAAGGTAATCATAATCAGCAGGGCCTGCTGCAGCCAGATGTAGCTGGACAGGGCGTGGAACTCCATAGGAAAGGCCCCAGGGTCGCTTTCATAAAAGGCTTGAAAGGCCAGAATTGCCATAGCCCCCCAGAAGAACTGGCACACCAGCCCCCCTAACGCCGCCGCCCGGTATTGCAGCCCCATAGCGAAGCGCATGCGAAAAAACGCGATGTATTTTTTCATTTTGCCACCTCAGGTCACATCGAACTTTTTGTAGAGCTCGGCCACGGTTTCGTCAATCTGCTCCCCGCCCCGGCGGATATCTTCCAGGCTCCCATCCAAAAGAATGCGCCCCTTGCCGATCAGAATGATCCGGCTGGCCAGAGCCTCAATATCCTGCATGTCGTGGGTAGTGAGAATCACCGTGGTGCCCCGCTGCTGGTTGAGTCTTTTAATGAACTCCCGTACAGCCAGCTTGGACACTGCGTCCAGGCCGATGGTAGGCTCGTCCAGAAAGAGAATTTTCGGGTCGTGGAGCAGAGAGGCTCCAATCTCGCACCGCATCCGCTGGCCAAGAGAGAGCTGCCGGGCCGGGGTGCGCAGCAGCTGCTTCAGAGAGAGAAGGTCTGTCAGCTCATCCACATTCCTCTTATACACCGCAGGGGGAATGTTGTATATCTCCCTGAGCAGCTCAAAGGAGTCATTAACAGGCACGTCCCACCAAAGCTGGCTGCGCTGGCCAAACACCACGCCAATCTCCTGCACATGCCGGGTGCGCTCTTTCCAGGGCGTCCGGCCGTTGACCCTGCACAGGCCGCTGTCCGGGGTCAATATGCCGCTGAGAATTTTGATGGTGCTGGACTTGCCCGCCCCATTGGGGCCTATGTAGCCCACCATCTCCCCGGCGGCAATGGAAAAGCTGATGTTGTCCAGAGCATGAATGGTTTCATACTCCCGGCGGAACAGGGCTTTCACTGCCTCCCGGAAGCCTGCCTCCCGGCGGGCGACCCGAAAGGTCTTACAGAGATTTTCTACTTCTATCATATGGGACACTCCTTTCTTCTGACTGCGTTTTGTGAATTTCGCTGATTTTTGCAAAAAAACGGAAAGGAGTTTTATTCTACAGCAGGAGCGCAAAAAAGTCAAGACAAATATTTTACAAATTATTCACAAATGTTTTGGGCATTCTCGCATGTCTGACTGAGGAACGGCCTGGTGATGGGAGTGTCCGTTTCGGAGAGCTTTTCGTGTTCCCCCCGCCCTACGGGCGGGGGGAACACAGATGATTATCTCTGCGGTTGGGACACTCCCCCCTGGTGATTTTCTTGTTGACGAACCGCCGGGAGGATGGTATACTGTTTTAGTATACTTTACTGTGCTCTGTCATTTCATCACCCTATGAGGAGGCTTTTTCATGCAAGACGCCAAACGAACACCCCAGGCGGTGGGCTTTGGGCTGAGCGCGGCAGTGTTCGCCGCACTGATCGCGCTGGTGGTGGCATTTACCGCCCTGCTGGGGGCTGCGCCCCATGTGCCCCTGCTGCTGGCCGCCGCTCTTGCGGCGGGGGTGGGTGCGCTCCACCGGTTCTCCTGGCAGGACATGCTGGACGGTGCTGTTCAGGCCATAACCCCAGCCCTGCCCGCGCTGCTGATCATTATGTCCATCGGCATCCTGATCGCCGCCTGGATGGCCGGGGGGATTATTCCCACGATGGTCTATTACGGCCTGCAGCTGATCTCCCCCCGGTTCTTTCTGGTGACAGCCCTGCTGCTGTGCTCTCTGGTGTCCCTGGCCATTGGCAGCAGCCTTTCCACCATTGGGACAGTGGGGGTGGCCCTGTTCGGCATTGGGGAGGCCATTGGCATTCCCCCGGCCATCACGGTGGGCGCTATTGTCTCCGGGGCCTATTTTGGCGACAAAATGTCCCCCTTGTCCGACACCACCAATCTGGCCCCCTCTGTGTCAGACACCAATGTGTTTGACCACATCCGCCACATGATGGTCACCACCACCCCCACCTATGTCATTTGCATCATGATATATGGGGCGCTGGGCTTTGTGTTTGGCGGGGGCAGCACCAGCAGCGGCCAGGTGCAGCTGACCATAGCCACCTTGAAGGAGAGCTTTGTGATTCACCCGCTGCTGCTTCTGCCGCCGCTGTTGGTGCTTGTGATGGTGATTTTTCGGGTGCCCGCCCTGCCGGGACTGCTGGGAGCGGCGCTGCTGGGCTTTTTGGCGGCGTTGTTTGTGCAGGGGGCGGACTTCTCTTCTCTGCTGGGGGGCGTGATGAACGGCTTCTCTGCCAGCACGGGGGTTGACACAGTGGACACGCTGTTGAACCGTGGAGGCGTCATGGGCATGATGCGCACAGTGGCCTTGATGATGATTGCCCTGTGCTTTGCCGGCATTTTTGAGAAGACAGGCATGGCCGGAGCCATTCTGCAAAAGGTGGTCAGCCATGTGAAGTCGGACAAGGGTCTGGTGATCGCTACCATTCTCACCGCCTGGGGGGTGCTGCTGGGCACAGGCCAGCAGTATGTGGCCATTATTATGACAGGGCGGCTGTTCCGCCCCCTGTACCAGGAGCACGGCCTGGCCCCCCAGAACCTGAGCCGGGCCCTGGAAGACGCGGGGACTGTGTTCGGGGGCATTGTGCCCTATAGCACTGGCGCGGGCTTTACCGAGAATATGCTGGGAGTTTCGGCCTGGCAGTATGGGCCCTTCACCTTTTTCGGCTGGCTGAACCCCCTGGTAGCCATTGCCATAGCGGCGATGGGGAAAAGTATGCCCAAAAACGAAAAAGCGTCCGCCAAAACCTGAAGAAGCCCAAGACGCGAGCAAAAAGCAACCGGAAGTATTCCCAAGAACATGAAGAAGGGGCTTTCTCCTTTTGGCGTACTCTCAGGGGACTGTGCGAAGCGAACATCAAAAGTCCCGGGCCGCCGGAGGCTAAACGTAATCAAAGCGTGAAGCATTCGATTTGTGTTTTCAAAGAGGGCGCAAACTCTGCTTTTGCCGCTAGTTTTGGTGTGCCCTTTTACCTGTTGGAATGGGGGCTGGTTTATCTATGGCGTTTGAGGTTGCGGCTCTAAGATGACGGGGCGTTGGCTCTTGCCTGTAGCTCTGTCGGTTTGTAGCTTGTGTGCCATCTCCACGCCCGCTCAGAGTGAGACTCTGAACCCTGCCAAAGAGCCTGCTCCTCTGGTATCTGCCTTTGGCTGGCGTGGGCAACAGGCTCGTCCCACGATGCAGGTGGAATTTTTACGGCAATACTTTCATTCTTCAAAGGAGAGAATTCCATGAAAACGCTCTATTTTCAGTGTGCTATGGGCGCGGCGGGGGACATGCTCACCGCAGCCCTGCTGGAGCTGTTCCCGGAGCGGGAGCAGCTGGTGGAGGAACTTAACGCATTGGGCTTGCCAGGCGTGCGTTTTTCCGCCGCGCCCTCGGTGAAGTGCGGCGTTACCGGCACCCATGTTACTGTGGCTGTGGACAGCCAGGAGGAGCACAGTCATGATGTGCCTCTGGGCCGTGCCCATGAACACGGCGATGAACATAGTCACAAATACAATCACGAACACAGTCATGAACATAGTTGTGAGCACGGCCATGAGCATAGTCACGAGTATGCCCATGAACACAGCCACGAGCATGGTCATGAGCATAGTCATGAACATAACCATGAGCACAGCCACGAACATAGTCATGAGCATGGACATACCCACCACCATGCGGGAATGCACGATATTGAGCACATAGTCTCCCACCTGCAGGTGCCTGAACAGGTCCGTCGGGATGTGCTGGCGGTGTACGGCCTTATTGCCCAGGCAGAGAGCCATGCCCACGGGGTGCCGGTAGAGGAGATCCACTTCCATGAGGTGGGAACCTTAGACGCAGTGGCAGACGTGACAGCGGTCTGCCTGCTGATGCACCGGCTGGCCCCGGACCAGGTGCTGTGCTCGCCGGTGCATGTGGGCAGCGGCCAGGTGCGCTGCGCCCACGGCATTCTGCCGGTGCCTGCCCCGGCCACGGCCCATATTCTGCAGGGGGCGCCCACCTATGGCGGGGAGATTGCCGGAGAGCTGTGTACCCCCACAGGCGCGGCTCTGCTGAAGCATTTCGTCACCCGCTTTGGCCCCGCCCCGGTGATGCGGGTGGAGCGCACCGGCTATGGCATGGGAACCAAAGATTTTGCTGCCATGAACGGCCTGCGGGCCATGCTGGGAGAGACGGAGGAGGCCGGGGATGAGGTGGCGGAACTTGCCTGCAACCTGGACGACATGACCCCCGAGGCCATTGCTTTTGGACTGGAACGGCTGATGGAGGCCGGGGCACTGGACGTTTTCACCACGCCCATTGGCATGAAAAAGGGACGGCCCGGGGTGATGCTCACCTGTCTGTGCCGCCCGGAGGACCGGGAGAAAATGGCTGGCCTGCTGTTTGCCCACACCACCACCCTGGGGGTGCGGGAGCGTCTATGCAGCCGGTATGTGCTCAGCCGCGCGGAGCGGACAGAACACACCCCCTTTGGAGACCTGCGGGTGAAGTCGGCCCGGGGCTGGGGAGTCAGCCGGGAAAAGCCGGAGCATAACGACTTGGCCCGCGTTGCCCTGGAACAGGGTTGGACATTGGCCGAGACCCGGGAGAAGCTGGGGCTGTGAATTTTTGCAATGAAAAAAAGGAGGCGGGGGACCCGTCTCCTTTTTCTCTTTCTGTGGAGATGTATGCTGGTTGTACTCCTGGCTCTGGGCCCTTACCGCACGAAATTGGTGAACTGCTTGGGCTCCTTCTCCGGCAGGCCAAATTTTTCTTTGCCCAAAGCAATGCTCTTCATCAAAAAGCTCATGTTTTTGGCCAGAGTACGCATTTGCTGCAGGCCCTCGGCATCCTGCTCCGCCTGGCCGGGGGTCTGGCCGTGGACGCCGTTCCAGTACTGGCCGCTGGCAATGGGCATGCCGGAGATGCCAAAAAATTTGTTCAACTCATCATAGGTGGCGGTAAGACCGCCCCGGCGGGCAGCGGCTACGGCAGCGCCCACCTTCATGGTTTTGTCGCAGTGGCTGCTGTAGAACAGCCGAGTGAGAAAAGCCACCAGCGTGGCGTTGGCCGAGGCATAGTAGACAGGACTGCCCACCACCAGTCCGTTGCAGGCGGCAAATTTGGGGGCGGCCTCGTTGACCACATCGTCAAACACACATTGGCCGGTTTCGCTGCACTTGCGGCACCCAATGCAGCCTCGTATGGCCTTGCTGCCAATATGGAGTATCTCTACCTCGATATCCTCTTGCTGAAAGACTTTCTCCATTTCGTGCAGGGCAGTATAAGTATTGCCGTTTTTGTGTGGGCTTCCGTTGATCATCAGGACCTTCATAGCGAACTCCTCCTGTTGGGGTATTTTTAGAGCCTATCCCGAAATGATCCGCACGCATCTTGCTTGCATATTTTCCGTCATATAGCGCCCAAATTTTTTGACAGGCGTCAGCCTGCCTGCAAAATTTTGACGCCATCTGACGATCAATCTGACTGCGCAATCTGCCCACGTCTCATTC
>NZ_JBQISV010000095.1:0-7781 GCF_056800975.1 Acutalibacter sp. | reverse complement strand
CGGGCCGCTGCCACATCGGCATTGATGTTGTAGACCTCCCCATGGTACCCTGCCGCCACAGTAGAGACAATGGGAACATACCCATTCTTGGCTGCATTGTGGAGAATGTCGGCGTTGACCTCCCGAATCTCCCCCACAAAGCCCAGGTCTGCCTCCATCCGGTCCGCCTTCAACAGAGAGCCATCCAGGCCGCACAGGCCAATGGCTTTGCCGCCGGCACTCTCCAGCAGCTGTACCAGGTCCTTGTTGACCTTCCCCGCCAGCACCTGCTGAACGATCTCAATGGTCTCCTGGTCTGTATAGCGCAGACCGCCCACAAACTTGCTCTTCTTGCCGACCTTCGCCAGCATGACGTTGATCTCCGGCCCCCCGCCATGAACCAGCACCACATTGATGCCCACAAGCTGCATGAGCACAATGTCGCTCATCACGGCAGACTTCAGTTCCTCATTCAGCATGGCGTTGCCGCCGTATTTTACGACTACGGTCGCTCCCGCATACTTTTTGATATAAGGCAGGGCCTGCACCAGAATATTGGCCCGCTCGCTGTTTGATACCTGCATATGCTTTTCTCCTTTCCTGCCGGCTGGTCACTGCCAGGCCATCACCATGACTACTGCAGTCAGAACATAAAATGCCACTACCAGAAAGTCAGCGGCAATACCGCCCAGCAGCAGCCTGCGCCACAGCTTTCCTGTCCGACGCCGGGTAATCAGATGACAGAGGATGCCCAGCAGCAGAAGAAGCCCTGTAAAAACCGCCGGTACTGGGTCAAGAAACAATACGCCTATAGCCGCTGCGCCCAACAGGACAATAACCAGAAAATCCAAATAAAGCAACACGGCCATGACTGCTGCCGCCAGTTCCCACAGGCTCTGTATACCCAGAGGCTTTTTGCTCATAGCTCCTCCATCAAGTGCGGTAGTCCGCATTGATTTTCACATAATCATAGGTTAGGTCACAGCCATATGCCTCTGCGGAAGCATTGCCCATGTGCAGGTCAAGGACTGTCTCAATCTCAGGCTCCTTCAAAATTTCCAGCGCCAGTTCCTCAGAGAAGTCCAGGAAAGCACCTGCCTTTACAATATCTACCCGACCTTTGGCTGACTGAAAAGCCAAGTCGACCTTCTCCGGGTCAAACTGAGCCCCAGAATACCCAGCGGCGCACAGCCCACGGGCTCCGGCATTGGCATCATTGCCAAACATGGCCGACTTGAACAGGCTGGAACAGCTCACGCTCCGGGCAATCACTCTGGCAGCGTCCAGGCTGGCGGCATTCTCCACACGGACGATCAAAAGCTTGCTGGCCCCCTCGCCGTCCTTGGCCATCAGCATGGCAAGCTTTCTGCTGACAGCAGTCAGGGCCTCTACAAACCGCGCATAGTCTTCGCCTTCTCTGGTAATCTCCTGGTTGCCCGCCGTGCCGTTGGAGAGCACCACAAAGGTGTCGTTGGTAGAGGTATCGCCATCTACGCTGATCATATTAAAGGTAGCGTCTGCGGCGGCCTTTACTGCTTTTTGCAGCATGTCCGGGGCAATGGCACAGTCGCTGGTAATAAAGCAAAGCATGGTTGCCATGTTGGGATGAATCATCCCACTGCCCTTGGAAATGCCGCCGACGCGGACCTCTCTGCCCCCAATCGTACAGCAGACTGCCGCCTCCTTGGCAATCATGTCAGTGGTCATAATCGCGGTTGCCGCTGCGGGAGAGCCCTCCGGGCTGAGCGCCGCCTTTAATTGCGGGGCTGCAGCACGAATATTTTCAATAGGCAGAGAGGGACCGATCACGCCCGTAGAGGCCACGACAATATCAGTTGGACGCAGTTCCAAGGTCTCAGCAGCAATACGGCACATCTCCTCTGCTGTCTCCATGCCGTCCGGCGCACAGGTATTGGCAATGCCAGAGTTGCAGATCACCGCCCAAGCCCTGCCGTCTGCGATATTCTTCTGTGTAACTGACACCGGCGCACCCTTTACCACATTCTGCGTATATACGCCGGCTGCGGCGCACTCCCGCTCACTGACGATCAAAGCCAAGTCCAGCTTGGAGCGATTTTTCCGGATGCCGCAGTGGACGCCGCTGGCAGAAAAGCCTTGGGCAGCGGTAACGCCGCCATCAATAAATTCCATGTTGATTACCCCTGTAAATTTTTATGGTACAGCATATAAGTCTCCGATCGAACACTGGAAAAGAAAGTATCTGTATTGGAAATGACAATATATGTACGGCTTTAGAATTTCACACCACCTCTGCAAAGCAATATGCTTTACAGAGGCAGTGCTTGCCAAATCAATTCAGCGATCACCTGTTTGCTTATCCATTTCTTCTACCAGCTCTAATACCCGTTGGGCTTGAGCCCGCACATTCTCCGGCGCAGGTCCTCCCAGAACCTTCCTGTCACTGACACACTTGTCAAGGGAAATAGCTTCATAGACTCCCTCGTCAAAGTCCGGACATACCGCTTGGTACTGCTGTAGCGGCAATGTTTCCAGGGTCAGCTTCTGTTCGATACACAATGCCACCAGTTCGCCGGTTATTTTATAGGCATCTCTAAAGGGAAGTCCCTTTACAGACACCAGGTAGTCCGCGCAGTCCGTCGCATTGATAAAGCCGCCTGCTGCCGCTGCCCGCATATGACCCTTTCGTACCTTCATGGTATCCAGCATGGGAATCAACGGCGTAAGACACAGCTTCAAGGTATCCACCGCATCGAATACTGCCTCCTTATCCTCCTGCATGTCCTTGTTATAGGCAAGGGGAAGCCCTTTCATCATGGTAAGCAATCCTATCAAATCGCCGAACACCCTGCCTGACTTTCCGCGAATCAGCTCAGCCAGGTCCGGATTTTTTTTTTGTGGCATAATACTGGAGCCTGTACAGTAGCCATCGTCCAACTCAATAAAGCGGAACTCCCAGGAGCACCAGAGCACCAGCTCCTCGCAGAGCCGGGAAAGATGTGCCATGCACAGCGACACCGCAAAAACAATCTCCGCGCAGAAGTCCCGGTCCGCAACTGCATCAAGGCTGTTTTGTGTAGGAGCTGTAAAGCCAAGCAGCTTTGCGGTCATTTCCCGGTCCAAAGGATAGGTGGTCCCCGCCAAAGCGCCGCTGCCCAAGGGCGAGTAATTCATCCGCCTCATGGCATCGTCAAGACGGGAGACATCCCGCAGCAGCATCTCCGCATAGGCCATCAGATGGTGCCCAAAGGTGACAGGCTGGGCTCTCTGCATGTGGGTATAGCCCGGCATGACGGCATCACTGTAAAGCTTGGCCTCTTTACACAAAACCGAAATCAATTCCTTTAACTGGGCTTTCAGCCCTGCGCAGTCCTCCCGAAGGGTCAGGCGAATATCCAAAGCCACCTGGTCGTTGCGGCTGCGGCCGGTATGCAGGCGCTTGCCTGCGTCCCCCAGCCGGGCCGTGAGCTCCTGCTCCACAAAGGTATGGATGTCCTCTGCGTCCGGGTCGATAGCCAGCACACCGGCATCCAGGTCATCCCGAATCTTCCCCAGCTCCACGCAAATCTTCATACTCTCGCTCTCGTCAATAATGCCCTGCCTGCCCAGCATGGTGGCGTGGGCAATACTGCCCTCAATGTCCTGCCTGTACATACGGCTGTCAAAGGCAATGCTTGAGTTGAAGTCATTGGTCCTAGGGTCAGCCTCCTTTTGAAAGCGGCCTTTCCATAATTTCATCTGTCTGCCTCCAAAAAATCAAGTGCTTTACTCCCGGGGTGTCCTGTAAATTTCAGAAAAGCCTCCCGGTAATCCCTCATATGGCTGGTTAAAGAGGGAGCAAATTCCCCTGCCTTTGCCATAGCGGCGAATTCAGCGAAGCTAACCCATTTCGCGTCACAGGTCTCCCCTTTCTGAAACCGCACCTGGCTCAGGTCCACGTTCATATGTACGCCGAAATCCCGACCCAGATAGGGCCAGCTGCATGAGCAGCCCAAAAGGGTAATTTGCGCCTCGGCAACAGTAAGGCCAGTCTCCTCATGCAGCTCCCGTATCACTGCGTGAGCAGGGGACTCCCCTGCCTGTACATGACCGGCTGGGTTCTCCCACTTTCCCGGCGCGTATTTCTTTTCTATACTGCGGCGGGTGAGGAATATCCTGCCGTCTGCGTCCACAATCCACATTCCCACTGCCATACAGTATTCGTCCGGGGCCAGGGACGTTTCCTTATCCCGTACAGTGCCAGTGGGCACACCGTTTTGGTCGTAAATATCGATAAGCTCCATGGCAACTCCTGCTTTTGGATTTTCATAAATACATATTTGTTCGGTCATTCACGGTTCCCTGTATTTCAGCAAAGATACACCGCTCCCGCATTGATTTCATGAAACTGTTGAGGAAGCTTTCTCATTCGAGAGGGTTAGACAGCCCCCTCACGCAATCACTTGATGGACAATCTGGCCTGACTTATTTGTCATAGGTCAGCCCCTTCTTGGCTTGAACCTTGATGGGCAGCCCGAACAGATTGATGAACCCAGCCGAATCAGCCTGATTGTAAACCTCGTCCTCGTCAAAGGTGGCAATGTCCTCATCATACAGAGAATAAGGCGCGGTCACCCCAGCATCAATTATATTGCCCTTGTACAGCTTCAGCTTTACGTCTCCGGTGACAGTCTCCTGGGTAGAGTCCACAAATGCGGAGAGAGCCTGCCGCAGAGGGGTGTACCACTGGCCGTTATACACCAGGTCAGCGAATTTCAAGGCAATCTGCTGCTTGTAGTGATAGGTCTCCTTGTCTAGGCAAAGCTCCTCCAGCTTGTTGTGGGCGTGGTAGAGAATGGTGCCGCCGGGGGTCTCATACACGCCCCGGGACTTCATGCCCACCAGGCGGTTCTCAATGATGTCTGCCAGACCAATGCCGTTTTTGCCGCCCAGTTCGTTGAGCTTCTCCACCATCTGTGTGCCGTTCAGGGTCTCGCCGTTAAGCTGGGTAGGCACACCCTTCTCAAAGTGCAACGTGATATAGGTGGGCTGGTCCGGGGCCTGCTCTGGCGAAACGCCCAGCTCCAGAAAACCAGGCTTGTTGTACTGGGGCTCATTGGAGGGGTCTTCCAGGTCCAGCCCCTCGTGGGACAGATGCCACAGATTCTTGTCCTTGGAGTAGTTGGTCTCCCGGTTGATCTTCAGAGGAATGTTATGGGCCTCAGCGTACTCAATCTCCTCCTCCCGGGACTTAATGTCCCAGATGCGCCAAGGGGCGATAATGGTCATGTCAGGGGCGTATGCCTTGATAGCCAGCTCAAAGCGGGCCTGGTCGTTGCCCTTGCCGGTGCAGCCGTGGCAGATAGCGTCAGCGCCCTCCTGCTTGGCAATCTCCACAATACCCTTGGCAATAATGGGCCGGGCAAAGGAGGTGCCCAGCAGATACTTGTTTTCGTAGACTGCCCCGGCCTTCAGCGTTGGATAGACATAATCCTGAACAAATTCTTCCTTCAGGTCCAGCACATAGAGCTTGCTGGCGCCAGTCTTCTTGGCCTTCTCCTCCAACCCGTCCAACTCCGTGCCCTGGCCTACATCGCCAGACACCGCAATGACCTCACAGTTGTTGTAGTTCTCCTTGAGCCACGGAATAATAATGGAGGTGTCCAGTCCGCCTGAGTATGCCAACACAACCTTTTTAATTTCCTTAGCCATAATTCTATAGTCCTTTCCCATTTGGTTTCTGACTTATATTATACACCTGTTTTGGCAAAAATCAAGAGCAAAATGTATAATTATTCATTTTATGCCATTTGACATACATTTATCCCAGCCCCGCAATAATTTCAGGAAACTTGCCCTTCAAAAAATGCCTATATGTGGGGATGTCCTCGGCTTCCGCATACTCCTGCTTGATACTGCTGTCTATCCAGGCAAGCATTGCCTCCGGCAGCTCCCCGTAACGGCGAATCAGTAGCAGCCCGGCCTCCTCTGCCTCAAGAATCGCCTCATAAGCATCCGGCACATACTCGCAGCCTAGCACCGGCACTGGCTGGCTGGTGATGACGGCATCCGGGATGTCCTCCTGCTCCTCTCCGCCGGGCACCTCCTCTGCGGCATAAATATAACCGGAAACACCCTTATAGGTGTCCCATATTGCGTTGGGATAGTATTCATCCAAGCGCAGCTTTCCCTCATAAAAGCCATAGCTGGCCCATTTCTGCCATGGGCCAGCATGGGAAAAACCGGTTTCCCGGCAGTACTTCTCTACAGCGTTGGATAGATACACCAGCGCATTCTCACGCTTTTTTGACAGATATACCAACGGTCTGCCGTGGTTGGAAACCTGCGGCTTCAGCACCTCAATACAGTGGGCAGGGCTTGCATGATAGAACATGGGGTTACTCCTCCTCTGTCTGGTTCATGTCATAGGCGCTTACCGGGCCATACAGACGCTGGTCCACCCGGGCTGTCAGCCGCAGGCCCTCAGGTACATATTCCTCGTGAAGCACCGCGCCCTCCTCCCGTAGCTTTGCCGCCAGACCGCTTTTCGCAAAGGGAAGCAGCAACTGCACGTCAAAAGTCTTTTCCGGCAGATTCTCCTCAACAGCCTGCAACAGCCGGTCAATGCCCTCTCCATTCAATGCGCTGACTGGCACAGCCCCAGGCATACGGGGCGCCAGTTCCCGGTCAATGACTGCATCCCACTTGTTCAGTACCGGAATGACCGGACTGTCCCCAGCCCCCAGGCTTTGCAGCAACTCCTCTGTCACCTTCAGGTGCTCTCCGCACTCCGGGCTGGATGCGTCGCAGATATTCAGCAAAATATCCGCTGCCGCCGCCTGCTCCAAGGTGGACTTGAAAGCCTCCACCAAATGGTGGGGCAGGCGGCGGATCAGGCCTACCGTATCAATCAGCATCACATTTTTTCCCCCTGGAAGCCGCATAGCCCGAGCTGTGGGGTCCAGGGTTGCAAACAGCTTGTCCTCAGCCAGTACACCAGCCTGGGTCAGGCGGTTCATCAGGGTACTCTTACCTGCGTTGGTGTAACCCACCAGGGCTACAGTGACAACACTATTTTTCTTTCTGCGCTTTTGTGTGACAGCCCGGGCAGCCTCTGACTCTGCCAGCTGCTCCTTCAGACTGCCAATGCGGCGGCGGATATGGCGGCGGTCTGTTTCCAGCTTGGTCTCGCCAGGGCCCCGGGTGCCGATTCCTCCTCCCAGCCGGGAGAGGGCGGCGCCCCTGCCGGAGAGCCGGGGAAGCAGGTAGCGCAGCTGGGCAAGCTCTACCTGCAGCTTGCCCTCCCGGCTTCTGGCCCGCTGGGCAAAAATATCCAGAATCAGCATCGTCCTGTCAATGACCCGAACGCCAAACAGCTCTTCCAGGTTGCGAATTTGGGTCGGCGTTAGCTCCCGGTCAAAAATGCAGAGGTCCAATCCCTCCCGCTGAATCAGCTCCGCCGCCTCCGCAGCCATGCCCGAGCCAATACAGGTGGCTGACTCTGGCGCAGGCCGCTTCTGGGTCAGGAAAAAGGCCGGCTCCGCACCAGCGCTTTCGGTGAGCTCGCCCAACTCCGCCAGAGAAGTCTCAGCATCATACTCTCCGGTATCCAGCGCCACCAGCAGGGCGCGCTCCTGTGCCTGTTCATTTTCAAACATCGATTTCCCTCCTTGTCAATGTACTTTTATTCTTTTTCTTGCATACGATGCTCCCCCGTCAACCAATAGATAATAGGATGGTGTTATCAGGGTGCTGCCTCTTCCAGTCACTAATCATTTTTTTATTTTGAAATCATGTAGTGTTCCCTATTTGTTGTCATTCACTCTTGCAATCCAGCGGCTTTC
>NZ_JBQISV010000094.1:0-7796 GCF_056800975.1 Acutalibacter sp. | reverse complement strand
AAGTACACACAGGGAGTATACCCCCCCTCCTGAATCCGCCGGCAGAAGGCAATGGCGCATTTGGTCACAGTGCCACCAGGACAGTCCAGGGCCCGCAGGCTGTCTGCGGGAAGCTCCTCGCTGGGCACCGGGTCCTCCCAGTCAAACACCACCGGGTAGGTCAGCCGGGCGCCGTCCAGTTTCTCCAGCACATAGTCAGCCTCAGCCTCAGCCTCAGCCTCGGTAACTGCCTGAGAGAAGAAATACACCCCCCGCTGAACGCCAGCGTTCTCGGTGCCTGTCATGTTCTGCTGAAATTTGCTGTCGTCCTGAAGAATGCCCTGGGTCATGCCCCGGTAGCCCAGCCGGATGATGGCAAACTCCACCCCAGCCGCCTTGACCGCGTACCAGTCGATGTCTCCCTGGAATTCTGAGACGTCAATGCCCACAGCAGCCCCCTCATACCGGCGGAAGCCGTCCTCCCCGGTAGAAAAGCCCTGGTGGTCGTAGGTGTTTGCAGGAACGTCAAAATCCGGCACAATCAGCTGGCCGTTGTAAATATCCTCCACCAGCTTCATGCCCTCGGGAATCACCAGCCCGGAGCTCTGGGGCTCCTCAGGGGCCTTGTCCCGGGTGAAAAACACAATAAGCAGGGTGACAAGCACCACCATCAGGGCGGCTGCGGCGCAAATGAGGGAGAGCCGCCTGAGCTGCTGTCTGTCAAAATTTTTCATGCTGCCTCCTTATGCCGTCAATACTTTTTCAGACTGATGCTGATGGGAACCTTGACCGAGATGCCGGGCACGTCCCCCTCTTTGGTGTACTGCCATATTTTAAAGTCGTAGTAAAAGCTGGGTATGGGCACAAACTCCGCATACCACAGGTCGTAGGCAGACAGACGGGACAGGTCCAGGCGCTTGTAGGCCATGTTTTTGTCCGCATAATAGCAGGGGTCATATCCTGCGGTCTTCACCATACCGCAGAAGGTCTCAATAAAGCCGGTAACCTGGTCCCCGTTGCAGCGCACGGTGCGGGAGTTTTCGTCCTGGGTGCCGTCGTCCTTCAGGTCAAACTCCCAGTAAAAGGCAATGGGGTAGGTGATGGAGCGGCCGTGGAGCTGGTCCAGCACAAACTTGGCCTCCGCCTCCGCTTCTGCCTCGGTAACCGCCTTAGAGTAGAAATAGACCCCTACAGGCAGACCGGCCTCCGCCGCGCCGTCCATGTTTTTGGCAAACTGGGGGTCAGGAATAATCCGGCCCTTCACGGTCTCCCGGTGGCCCACCCGAATCATGGCGAAATCCACATCGCCGCTGTTTTTCACCTGCTGCCAGTCAATGTCGCCGGACTTGGCGTTGACATTGATGCCCATCTGGGACTCGCCGCCTATGTACTCCACCACGCCCTCCTCTGTCACAAAGTCGGCAGGGTCATAGCTGTTAATGGGAATGCCGAAGTAGGGGATGGTGGTGTTGCCCTCATACAGGTCGTTTACCTCGGCAGAAGACCCCGAGTGGCTGATCATCTCCACCAGGCTGGTGCGGGGCCCCTGGGCCAGGGTCATGGCTGATATGGCAACAATGACTGCCACCAAAAGCACGGTTGCGGCAATAAACATGGGTTTGCCCATTTTCATGGCAGTATCCTCTCTTTTCTTTTGAATATAGGGACTTATTCTCTATTATACATGAAAACCATCGAAAAGGCAAGCTGCCTGGCAGATTCCCCGAAATTTCCACTGTTTTTCCGTCTTGCCCTCAGAGGAAAAGTCTGATAGAATAATTAAGAAAAGCATAGAAACGCCTTCTGCCGGTAGGAAGGAATGGAAAGGATCAAGGCCATGACTCTGCGTTCTCTCAGCATTGACGATACAAAAGCCATGTACCAGCCCTGCTTTGCCCGGGACTTTCCCCCGGACGAGCTGATGCCCTGGGCTTGGATGAAAAGGCTGATTAAAAGCAACAGGCAAGAGGCCGTTGGATTTTATGACGGAGAAGCTCTTGCCGCCTATGGGGTGTTCATCACAGAGCAGGGCGTTCCTGCCGCCCTGCTGAACTATTTCGCCGTAGAGCCGGACCGCCGGGGCCAGGGCACAGGCAGCGAATGCCTGGGGCTGCTGCGTCAGGCTCTTGCCGCGGCCGGGGCCTCGCTGCTGTTTGAGGTGGAGAGCCCCGAGTGCGCGGCCACCCCGGAGGACCGGACCCTCCGCCAGCGGCGGGTAAGCTTTTACCGGCGCTGCGGCGCAGTGGACACAGGAGTGGACTCGGTGCTGTTTGGGGTGGACTACCACATTATGCTGCTGCCCCCTGCCGAAGAGGCTGCGCCGGTTGTGGACAGCGAGGAGATTGCCGCTGCCCTGGAAAAGCTATACCGCAGCGCTATACCCCAAGGGCCTGAGGCGGAGTTTACCTTTGAGCAGGTCTGCCAGGTTCGCCTGCGGCCAGAGAGCCAGGAGCCCGGGCGGTTCAGCCGGGAGCTGGGCCGGGCGTTGACCTTTTTGTTCCGGGGGCGGAAGAAGTTTATGGGCGAGAGCCTGAAGGAGTATGATTTCACTGGGGCCATGCACATGATTCTGCTGCATGTGGACCGCCACCCCGGGGCCAGTCAGGACAGCATTGCCAACCACATGTATCTGGACAAGTGCACGGTGGCCCGCCGGACCAAAAGGCTGGAGGAGCTGGGCTGTCTGTACCGGGAGACAGACCCCCTGGACCGGCGGCAGAACAAGCTCTATCTGACGGAAAAGGGCAGGGAGCTGGCCCCGGTGATTCGGGACTATCTGGCCCAATGGGGCAACCAGACCGCCGCCAGCCTGACCCCGGAGGAAAAGCAGGAGCTGCTCCGCCTGCTGGCCAAAATGACCAGCGGGGGCACAGGGGCATAAGCGGTTTGACAATAGGAGCTTGTGCTGACCAGCTTTGTGCCAGGATGATCGAGTATAAACTTTTGTTGGCGGCAAGGCGCAAAAGCGTGGGCGGACTGGCGGCTGGCAGGCTTTTGGAGCGCAGTCAGTGGTAAAATTGACCGGTAAGACCGGCGCATCCCATTGGTACAGGTTCCCACAGGGCGAATACAGAGCGAAAGCCTTCCCTTTCCCATCCCCAGGCCATGGCCTGAGGAGCGGAAGGGGAGGCTTTTTTCTCTGTATTCACCGGCAGCAGACAGGGGCCCGCCGCCTTGCTCCGCAAACCCTCTGGGGTGTGTCGCCGGTTAAATCAGCCCCGCGGCCCAGCAGCGCAGCTTGTGCCAGCGGGAGAGCCGCATTCTCAGCTTTTTTTGCAGGGGCGCAATATACGCTGTCAGCTCCCACAGCTCCTCCGGCTCCAGCATTCCCCGGCCAAACCGGGCCTTTTCCGCCAGCTCCTTCCAGCGCGGGGGCGGCTCCTCCCGCAGGCCGCACAGGGCCTCCCACTGGTAAAGCTCCAGCAAAAGGGCATAAGCGCTCAGCGCGGCCTGGTTCCGGTCCGGCCGGGCAAGGGCTTTGGCCCGGCTTCTGCGGCGCAGGCTCCGGCTGAGCAGCAGCCCCGCCGCAGCCAGCAGCAGCCCACAGCAGCCCAGCGCCAGCCAGCCGGCCTCCTTCTGTCCTCCCGGGCCTCCGGCGGCAGGCCCGCTCAGGTCCGGGGCGGGCCTGGCCCCATGCTGGGGCTCTGGGGTAGAGAGGCCCAGCTCGTCCTCCCGCAGGGGACGGCGGTCTCTGGGGGGCAGGGTGGCGGCAGGCTCCTGGCTGGGCGTTTGAATGGACTCTCCCTCTGAGCCCTCCGGGAGAGCGGCATTATAGTACACCGACGGGTTATCGGTAGAGGCAGGGGTCACCTCCACCGGCACCCAGCCGGTCCCGCCGCAGTAGACCTCTACCCAGGCATGGGCATTGTAGTCGGGCACGTCTACCCAGCCGCTTTGGGTGCAGGGCACCGCATAGCCCTCGGCATACCGGGCCGGGTAGCCTGCCGAGCGCAGCAGCAGCACAGCCGCGCTGGCAAAGTGCACGCAATACCCCTCCTGGGACTGGTCCAGAAAAAAGCCCACAAAGTCCTCCCCGGGCTGGGGCGCAGGGGGCGACAGGGTGTAGGTGTAATATTGACGGAACACCTGGGCAATACGGTAGGCGAAAAACACCGGGCCGTCCCGGAGGTCAAAGCGCTCCTCCCTGGTGTAGGGGTTCAGGTCCAGGGCCTGGCGGTAGCTGACAAGGTACTCCCGCAGGCTCTCAGGCACCTGGGTGTAGTAGCGGTAGACAAAGTCGTGATAGGCCTCCATCTGGTCCAGAAAGTCCGGGTCCTTCAGGTCCAGCTGGCCCTGAAGCGCCTCCGGGGCCTTCCACAGGTCCTCGGTCCAGCCCTCCCCTCCGGCCTGAAACTGAGCGTCCAGGCTGCTCCGCAGGACCTGCCACTGCTGGGGGTCCTCCACGCCCAGGGAGCCCGTCCAGGCGCTGTTTCCGTCCAGCAGCTGGTCATACTCGTCATACTCGCTCCGGTCATGGCTCTGGTCGGCCCGGCCCATCCGGACGGCGGAGGAGCCCAGAAGGCACTCGGCCACCCGGGAAAAATAATGGGTCCCTGTGGGAGCGCCGCAGCTTTCCAGGGTATATTCCCGTGTACCGGCCAAAAAGTCCGTTGACTTTACAAAGCCGTCGTCCACAAATCCCAGACCCTGCCGGGCCAGCTGAGCCTCTCCGTCCGCCAGGCCGCAGGGGGTGAACACGCACCGGGGGTTGGCCCCCAGATTCTGCACAGACAGCAGGTAAGCGGCCGGCGCGTCTACCCCGTCCAGGTACATCTGCTCCCGGTACAGGGCAGTCTGATTCTGTGCCTGTAGGGCCAGCTGCTCCTGCTCCTGCCGGGCCTCGCCCTTTAGACGCTCCCAGCTGCTGCCGGTGTACACGCTGCCCACAAAGCTTTTCAAATACTCCTTCGGGTGCCGCCGCAGGTGTTCCCCCACATCGTAGTTGTAGGGGTACTGGGCGGCGTCATCGATCCCCTGCCAGTCAAACTTGACCCGCAGCACGGTTTCGCCGGTGTAGGCCCGGCTGCCCAGGGTATTCAGCTGCACCTGGCGGTTGCTGCTGCCCTGGCCTCCCCGCATATAAGACCGGGAGCCAAGTCCCTCCTCCACCAGGCTGCGCAGGCTGTCCACCAGCTGGGGGCGGGCATAGCTCTCAGGGGGAGAGAGCAGATAGACCCCTGCCATGCCGGCCAGCAGCAAGGGCAAAAGCAGCAGGGTGCCCGGCCTTGCCGCAGCCGCGCCAGAGGCCCGGTAGCGCTCCCGCCGGCCCAGCAGGCCCTGTCGCCCCCCCAGCACAGAGGTCACCAGCAGCAGGGCGCACCAGAACAGCAGCAGCGCCCCAAAGGCCCAGTCCGCGGGCAGAATGGAAAAGCTGAGGGGGAACACCAGCAGCATGCCGCTGAGACAGAAAGCCCCTAAGGTGCTGCCCCGGCGGGCCAGCAGGCGGCTCATGGACCAGAAGAAGGGGTAAAACAGCAAACTGAAAAAAACCGTACACTCGGCCTCCGGGTGGGGGCGGGGGACGCCGGGGGCATAGCGGAGGGCCAAAGTGGGCAGGTTATAGTTCAGCTTGTCGCTGTACTGGTCCAGCATGGCGTTAAGGCTGCGCTGGGCACCGTGAAGAAACTGGTCGAAGAAAAACACGCTCAACGCCAGCCACACCACCCAGCCTGCCAGCGACGCTGACCACCACCGCCTGCGGGGGTCCACCTGCCGCCAGACAGTAAAGCCGCAGCACAGCAGCCCGGCAGCGGTTAAGGCGGCGGGGCTTACCGGCAGGGCAAAGGCGCTGATAAAGCAGCCCCAGGCCCCCAGCCCGCCCAGGGCAGAGAGCGCAACGTAAAAGACCCACCGGCGGGCCGGGGAGCTTTCTGTAAGCAGCAGCCGGGGGTGGTCCAGCTGCATGGTCTGTGAGGGCTTTGCCATCGGCAGGCCTCCTTTCCTTGGTCGCCGCGCCTGGGCCTCAGAGCAGGAGGCCGCTCAGGTCCTCGGCGACATGCCCGGGCCGCACTCGCAGGGGCAGCAGCTCCGGGGGCAGGCGTTCCGGCTGGCCCCAGGACCGGGCCGCGGCCATGTGCAGCCGGGCCTGGGGGTACTGCCGCACCAACCGGCTCAGGGTGTCCGGGTCCGGCTCAGAGCACAGGTACACCACCCGGGACACCCCGCCGGGCAGCGACGGCGGCAGGCGCAGGGGCTGGCGGTCCGTATGGCACAGCACTGCCTCCACGGCCGGGAGGACATCCTCAGGCTGGTCCACGTCCACAAACACCGTGTGCCCGGCCTGAGAGTACCCGATACAGAAGCCCAGCTCCCGCCCGGCCAGAAACTCCCCCAGGGTTGCCAGCACGTCCATCAGAGCGTCTCCCTCCACGCTGCTGCCGGTGAGCTCCGCCAGCACCAGCGCCCGGTCTGTCAGGGGCAGACTGGCCTCCCGCACCAGCAGCGAGCCGGTCTTCTGAGAGAGCTTCCAGTCCACCCGGCTGAACCGGTCCCCGGGCCGGTAGTCCCGCAGGCCGAACAGCTCGGTAGGGTCGTCTCCGGGCTTTTGAGCAGAATACCGCTCCTGGTCCTCTCCCCAGGCGTGGGTGGGGGCCATGTCCAATGCCGGGCGGCAGACACTGGGGAGAACCAGCACCTGGCAGCTGCCTGTGCGCCGGAAGCAGGGCAGGGAAAAAAGGCCCAGCAGGTCATAGGCCCGGGCCTTTGTCAAACGGCAGGTGAGACTTCCGCACAGAGAGCTGGTGAGCTTATGCTCCATCAGCTGGGGCGTGCGGCTGGGGGAGAATTCCAGGCTCTCCCTCTGCTCCTCCCCGGTAAAATGATTTTTGATCACCAGCGTTACCCGGGCCCGCCCGGAGGGAAGGGGCCAGCGGGTCATGACCGCTACCTGCAAGGGAATAGGCTGGCCCTTGCAGGAGCGGGCCGTCTCTCCCCCGCCGGGAACGCAGACAGAAGCCCGCAGGGTCAGCATACCCGGCAGAGAGACCCCCAGCGAAATCAAGGGCAGCGCCAGCGACAGCCAAAAGACGTACATGGAGTGATAGCCGTTGAAGCAGACGAAGAATATTCCGGTAAACAGGAGGATCAGCAGATAGGCCAGCCGGTTTTTCAGCACCTTTGCCCCTCCTCACTTCAGCAGGCGGGGGGCGGGCACCTGGGCCATCACGCTCTCCAGCACTGTGTGGGAGTCCATGCCGCTCATTCTCGCCTGGGGCTCCAGCACCACCCGGTGGCCCAGCACGTCGTAAAGCAGCAAATTGATGTCTGCTGGGACAATATAGTCCCGCCCGCCCATCCAGGCCGAGGCCCGGCAGGCGCGAATCAACGCCCCGCCTGCTCTGGGGCTGGCCCCCAGCCGCAGAGAGGGGTCCTCCCGGGTGGCGGTGCACAGCTCAGCCACATAGCGGTACAGGTCGTCTGCCACATGGACGCTGGCTGCCTCCTGGCGCATTTGCTCCACCTCCTCCAAGGTGGCGGCGGGCAGAATGGATTCCAGAGGCCGGCGGCTTTCGGTCTGCTTCAGAATACGCACCTCCTGCTCTGGCGAAGGGTAGCCGATGCTCAGCCGCAGCATAAAGCGGTCCAGCTGCGACTCGGGCAGGGGCTGGGTGCCGGCAGTGCCCAGGGGATTCTGGGTGGCAATCACAGTGTAGGGCCTGGGCAGGGGGTGGCTGACGCCGTCCACAGTGACCTGTCCCTCCTCCATGGCCTCCAACAGGGCGCTCTGGGTTTTGGCACTGGTGCGGTTGATTTCGTCGGCCAGAAAAAGATTGCTCAGCACCGGGCCGGGGCGGTATTCCAGGCGGTTGGCCTCCTTG
>NZ_JBQISV010000093.1:0-7851 GCF_056800975.1 Acutalibacter sp. | reverse complement strand
TTTCCGGTTTTTAAAAAAAGCCCTAAGCCCGCCCCCCATCACACAAAACAAAAAAGCCGGCCCTGAACGCAGGGCCGGCTTTTTCCATAGCTCCCCAAAAAGAACCGAAGCCCAAGCCCCCCATGATTCAAGACTTGCCAGAAAGGCGACAATATGCTATAATGTCCATATGACATTTCAGTAGAGCCGAAACTGCGAAGTAGTTTTAGAAATCGCGGCAGCGATTTCCCAATACGCAAAGCGGCTTGGAGCTATGCTATAATATACAAACCAAGGGAGTTTCCCTCTATAAAAGAACCGGAAAACTCCCATCGAATGGTATCCTATATCACAGCCGCGTCCTGCCCAGGCCAAACGCAGAAACCGGCAGGCGCGGCCTTCAAACATCACAGAAAGGCATGATGGTTCATGGTTCGGAAAAGCTTTCTTTTGCTGGCCGCAGGCATATTGCTTTTGCTGACTGCCTGTACCGGTCAAAAACCCCAGCCCCAGGAGGAGCCGCCCGCCTCCCGTACAGTGGCCCTGACCGTGTGGGGTGCCGAAGAGGATGAGGCGCTGCTCAACGAGCTTTTCGCCTCCTTTCAACAGCAGTATGCGGGCCAGGCGGATTTTGAAATCACCTACCAGCCTCAAAGCGAGTCAGGCTGCAAAGACGCCCTGCTGGCCGGCCTGGAGGGCGGGCCGGACGTGTTCGCCTTTGCGGACGACCAGCTGGCGGCATTGGCAGCGGCCGGGGCGCTGGCCCCCTTAGAGGACACGGCGGCCGTCAGCAGCGCCAATCTACCTGCCGCGGTAGAAGCGGCCAGTGTGGACGGCAAGCTCTACGCCTACCCCCTCACAGCAGACAACGGCTATTTTCTATACTATAATAAGGCTTATTTTTCCGACGAGGACGTGCAAAGCTTCAACCGCCTGGTAGAAGCGGCGGCAGAGGCCGGCAAGCTGGTGACCATGGATTGGTCCTCCGCCTGGTATGTGTACGCCTTTTTCGGCAACACCGGCATGGAGGTGCGCATCAACGACGACGGCATCACCAACACCTGTACCTGGAACAACTCCGAGGGGCCCATCCGCGGGGTAGACGTGGCCCAGGCCATGCTGGACATTGCGGCCAGTCCAGGCTTTGCCAGCCGGGTAGACACGGACTTTCTGGCCGGGGTGCAGGACGGCTCCGTGGCGGCAGGGGTCAGCGGCGTGTGGAACGCCGTGGCGGTAGAAGAGGCCTGGGGCGAGAACACCGGAGCCGCCAAGCTGCCCGCCTTTACCTGCGCCGGCCAGGAAATCCAGATGGCCTCCTTCTCCGGCTGCAAGCTCATCGGGGTCAACGCCTATTCGCCCGAGGCGGAGTGGGCGGCCCGCCTGGCCGAGTGGATCACCAGCGAGAACGGCCAGGCCCGCCGTTTCGCGGTGCGGGGGCAGGGGCCCTCCAACATACGCGCCGCCAATTCCCCCGAGGTCCAAAGCTCCCCTGCCATTGCGGCCCTGCTGGCCCAGTCCGAGTTTTCCCAGCTGCAGCGGGTGGGGGGAAAATTCTGGGACCCGGTCACCGAGTTCGCCGGAAACATGGCCCTGGGCAACCCTGACGGCGTCCCCTTACAAGAGCAGCTGGACCGGCTGGTAGAAGGGGTCACAGCCCGATAGGGGGCTAGCCCGGCGGCACAGATGCAAAAATATGACTCGGAGGGGATTCCCATGAAAGGCAAGCTGACCCTACAGCAGCGCCTGATTCTGCCCATTGTTCTGCTGGGCCTGGTGGCGCTGCTTTCCAACATAGCGGCCGTGTTTGGCGTCAACAATGTCAACGCCAAGGCCAACACAATCGTCGACACCTACATGGCCAGCGAGACCAAGCTGGAAGAGATCCGGCGGTCCATGATGGGGATACACCGGCTGGCCCTGTCCCATATTGTGGCGGCGGACCACAGCACCATGATCCGTCTGGTCCAGGAGATCAAGGATGAGGAGGCGGCATTGGACGAACAGCTGGCCGCCTACGAAAGCTTTGTCCCAAAGGAGGAGCAGGAGGCCTATCAGTCGCTTCTGGCGGACTACGCCTCCTTCAAGCATGCCCTGGTCAAGCTGGTGTGCGCCAGTGCCGACAGCAAAACCCAAGAGGCCTACGCCATGGCCAACGGAGACGTAGCCTCTTACGGCAGCGCGGCGGAGGGATGGATCGACGCCCTGTCCGCCTCTGTCAGCGTCCAGGCGGACACAGCCCGTGATAACCTGTTTTTCGTGTACCTGACCTCGCTGATCATCAGCGCCTGCACCCTGACCGCCGGCGTCGTCCTGGTGGCTGCGGCGTTCCGCATTATAAAAAGGTACGTCATCGCCCCAATCCGCCAGGCCATGGGCACCCTGCAGGACAGCTCCCAGCGTCTGGGCGGGGTGGTGGGGCAGGTGCACGACCGCATCCACAGCTCCAGCGGCAGCGTGCAGGCCCTTTCCAGCCTCACCTCCCAGCTCTCCGCCGCGTTGGAGGAGGTCTCCAGCAGCGCGGGGACCATCAACGGCAGCGCGGCCGGAACCCGTGCCGACGCCCGGGACATGGCGGAGGAGTGCGCCGCCATCACAGCCTATTCGGTAGAAATGCGGGGGCGGGCGGAGGCAGTGGAGGAGACCGCCCGGGAGAATATGGAGTCAGTCCGCGCCCGCACCCAAGAGATCGTCTCCCAGCTGAGCTCAGCCATTGAAAAGAGCAAAAGCGTGGAGGAGATCAGCAGCCTCACAAAAGACATCCTGTCCATCTCCTCCTCTACCGACTTGATTGCCGTCAACGCCTCCATTGAGGCGGCCCGGGCCGGGGCGGCAGGCAGAGGCTTTGCCGTGGTGGCCCAAGAGATCCGCAGCTTGGCCGACTCCTGCGCCGAGACCGCCGGGCACATCCAGCGGGTGAGCGGCGTGGTCACCGGGGCAGTCGACTATCTGTCCGGCAGCGCCCAGGAGCTGGTGGAGTATCTGGGACACACCGTCCTGGAACAGTTCCAACGCTCAGCCGCCTCCGGCAAGCAGTACCGGGACGACGCGATTTATGTTGAGGGCAGCATCGAGGCCTTCAACAGCCGGGTAGAGCGTCTGGGCGCCGCCATGGACGAGGTGGCGGGCTCCATCGCCAACATTTCCAACGCCATCAACGGCGCGGCCGAGGGCGTAAACGGCGCGGCAGGCCGCACCCAGGACCTGGTGGAGGACATGGCCGGCATCACAGAAGGGATGTCCACCAATGAGGAGATTGTCGGCGAGCTCCAAAAGCAGATGGAATCCCTGGCAAACCTATAAACCGGTCCCACGCCCCCAATATAACGACGCACAAACGGGCTCCATACTCAAAAGGTATGGAGCCCCTTTTGATACGCAGATATAACCGGCAAAACCAAAGCATCCCCGCAAACTCATCATAAAACCACTGACCTGAAAGCAAACCAGGGCCAGTGCAACGCTTTCTGGGCAGATTTTTGCCATGAATACTCTTGCAGTATGCGGGCACACCTGCAAATTCCTGCCATGAATCTGACAAAAATCCACTCCCAAATCATATGCGAACACGCCCCGGCAGGGCGCACCCCCACAAACGCCGCCGTCCACGCGCATACAGACCATATAGTAAACGCAGCTGCGCAGGCACACCCACGCCGCGAGATATCACCTTGTTTGATTGACAGCAGCACGCCACAGCAATCGCCAGCTGCCTGCCCACACCCTACAGAATAGAGAAACGGCATAGCCCGAAAGCCACGCCGTTTCCCAAATATAACTGTCTATGAAGAGCCCCGCCCGCAGGCAGCGCCCTTCTCATGGGGCACAATCAGACATTCGCCTTCAGCCAGGCAACGTCCTCCTTCAGGCAGTCAATCCGGCTCTTGCCGTCATAGCTGGCCTCGCGCTCTACCACATAAATCACGCCGTCCCGCTGAGCGTCAGCCGCCGCCTTGACGGCCTTCCAGTCCACAATGCCGCTGCCGGTGGGAACATTCAGCTTGTCCCGCTCCTGCATCTTCGCAATGAACTCAGGGGGGAAGATGGGCTTGCCGTTCTCATCCAGCTCGAACTTGGGCCACTCCGGAGGATTCTTCCGGGAAGCAGCCGGGTCCGGGCCAATCACCGCGCCGTTCTCCTTAATGTGAATGGCCGCAATACGCCCGGCATGGGCCTTAATGTACTCCACCGGGTCAATGCCCGCCGCAGAGGCCCACCCGCAGTCAATCTCAAAGGCCACGGTCTCCGGGTCGGTGTTCTCCATCACCCAGTCGAACAGGTACTTGTCCTGGTCCTTGTTGAACTCCTGGGTGTGGTTGTGATAACCAATGGTAATGCCATATTTCTTGGCCTCAGCGCCCCACTTGTTCAGCTCGGCAGCCACCTCCTTGGCCTCCTCCGCGTCGCAGAAGGAGGTCATGGGGCAGGCAACATACTTCACGCCCAGCTGGGCCAGATAGGGCAGATGCTCGCCCATCATCTCAAAGGGCACATGGGCGGAGACAGCCTTAACGCCCGCCTCCTCCAAGGCCTTCTTAATGTCCTCAACAGGCACATCCTTATAGTCCTGGGCAAACTCCACGCCAGCGTATCCCATCTCGCCGGCCTTCTTGATCTTCTCCACAGCGGAGAGCGGGCAGTCATGGCCAAAGGAATACAGTTGCAGATTGATATTTTCCATGCTCTCTACCTCGCCGCCGCCTTAAAACTTAATGGCCTGGCCGGTCTTGGAGGACTGATAGATAGCGTCCAGAATCTTGGTGACCACAAAGGCCTGGTCGGCGGTGACAAACAGCTCGCCCTCGCCCCGCAGAGCCTTCACCCAAATGTCATGCTCCTTAGAGAGGGGAGCGGGGCCCTGGCTGAAGCCGGGAATGTAGCCCCGAACCTGCTCGCCCACCCAAGAGATGGTCTGCTGGTTGGCCACAATGTGGTTCAGGCGGACACGGCCCTCCAGGGTGTCCAGACCGCCCTTGGTGCCGCACAGCAGAGTGTGGGCCTGGTTGTCGCAGCCAGCCTTCTCAGCCATGTTCAGCGCCCAAGAGGCACGCAGGTTAATCACAGCGCCGTTCTTCATCTTAATCTGGCCTACCGCGGAATCCTCCACGTCATAGGTCTCGTTGTTCCAGTGGTCGGGGTCGCCCATCCAGTTGTTCTGGCCCTGATGCTCGGGGTCCAGCAGACGGCCCAGCTTCTCAAAGGAGGTGCCGACTACATAGTCCACGTCATAGTTGTTCATCAGGAACAGGGTGTTGTCCAGCGCATGGGTGCCAATGTCAATCAGGGGACCGCCGCCCTGCTTGGACTTGTCGGTGAACACGCCCCAGGTGGGCACGCCCCGGCGGCGCAGGTAGGTGGCCTCCGCGTAGTAGATATCGCCCAGCCAGCCGTCAGCAACAACCTTGCGGGCAACAGCGTTCTCATGGAAATGACGGTACTGATAGCCAATGGTCAGCATCTTGCCGGTGCGGTCCCGGGCGTCCAGCATCTTCTGGGCGTCCTCGGGGGTAGCGGCCATGGGCTTCTCGCACAGAACATGCTTGCCGGCCTCAAGAGCGGCCACGGTAATCTCGCAGTGGGCGATGTTGGGGGTCAGCACATGCACAGCGTCAATGCTGGGGTCGGCCAGCAGCTCATGATAGTCGGTGTAGACCTTGGCGTCAGGGGTGCCATACTCCTTGGCGGCCTTCTCGGCGCGCTCGGGAATCAGGTCGCAGAAAGCGCACAGGTCAACATACTCTGTCTGCTGGGACATGCCGGGCAGATGCTTCTGGTTGGCAATGCCGCCGCAGCCGATGAAACCAATCTTCAATTTAGCCATGGGAATCAATCCTCCTATTTTTCATATGCTGTGTTCTCCGAATGGGGAGGACGCCGCATATTGATTACAAGTCTATTGTACCGCAAGAGGAAGAAAAAGTAAAGCTCTATTTTGTGATTTTTATAGAAATAATTTGTTCGACAGCTGGATTATTGGAAAACTTGGCTTGTCCTCAAACAAGCGGTTTGGTTAGTTTACATAAAGCCTGTTCAAGGCCGTACCAATAAAGCATGGCGCAAATCCTTTCGATGAATTTCGCGGGCTTCGCGCTTTGAAAAGCCTCGAAAAGCAACGGCCTCTCTTGCGGCGTCCCCCTGAAATCCCACAAAATCCTCTCGAAAATCCTTGCGCCATTCCTACTTGGTATCGCTTCTTAATACTGCCGTCCCCAATACACCATATGCTTGGCAGGCTTGCCGCAGCAGGCGCACACATCGCTGATGTGCTCCTCCTCAAAGGGAATGCACCGGCTCTTCACGCCGCCGGTCTCCTCCTTCAGCCGGTCCTCGCAGGCGCTGTCCCCGCACCACATGGCCTTGATAAAGCCCGGCTTATGGGCGGCAATGTCCAAAAACTCCGCATGGTCATGGGCCGCAAAGGTCTTCGAGTCAAAGTTCTCCTGGGCCCTGTGCAGCATGCTGTCATGAACGATGTCCAGGCAGTTTGCCACAGTCGCTTCCAAGCCGTCCAGCGGTACAACAGCCTTCTCCCCGTTGTCGCGGCGTACCAGCACACACTGACTCTGCTCCATGTCCTTGGGTCCAATTTCAATCCGCAGCGGCACCCCCTGCATCTCATACTGGGCAAACTTCCACCCCGGGGAGTTGTCGCTGCCGTCCAGCTTCACCCGGAAGTTTTCGCTGAGCCTGTCCCGCAGCTCCGCCGCCTTTTCTAAGACCCCGGGCTTGTGCTGGGCAATGGGCACAATCACTACCTGAATGGGGGCAATGCGGGGGGGCAGCACCAGGCCGTTGTCGTCCCCGTGCACCATAATCACCGCGCCGACCAGCCGGGTGCTCATGCCCCAAGAGGTCTGGTGGGGGGCATGGAGCTGGTTGTCCCGCCCGGTAAAGCTGATGTCAAAGGCCTTCGAGAAGCCGTCCCCAAAATAATGGGTGGTGCCCCCCTGCAGGGCCACGCCGTTGTGCATCATGGGCTCCAAAGTATAGGTGGCCTCAGCCCCGGCAAACTTCTCCTTCTCGGTCTTCCTGCCCACCACAGGGGGAATCGCCAGCGCGTCCCGGTAGACCTCCTCATACAGCCGCAGCATCTTCAGGGTGAACTCCTGAGCCTCCTCCGCAGTCTCGTGCATGGTGTGGCCCTCCTGCCACAAAAACTCCATGCCCCGCAAAAAGGGCCGGGTGGTCTTCTCCCACCGCATCACCGAGCACCACTGGTTATAGAGCTTGGGCAGGTCCCGGTAAGAGTGAATCACCTTCTGATAGTGCTCGCAGAACAGCACCTCGCTGGTGGGCCGCACATACAGCTTCTCGCTCAGCTCCTCGCCGCCCCCCCGGGTGACCACCGCGCACTCCGGGGCAAAGCCCTCAATGTGGTCCTTTTCCTTCTGCAAAAGGCTCTCGGGAATCAGCATGGGCATGGCCACATTCTGCACGCCCAGCTTCTTAAAGCGGGCGTCCATCTCCCGCTGAATATTCTCCCAAATGGCATAGCCGTAGGGCTCATACACAATGCAGCCCTTCACGCTGGAATAGTCCGCCAGCTCCGCCTTTTTCACCACGTCTGTGTACCACTGGGCAAAGTCAACCTCCATGGAGGTGATGTCCTCCACCTTCTTTTTCTGCTGCGCCATGATAACCGTCCTCTCTTTTTCGCTTTTTCCCTAATTATAGCGGCTGTGCCGGGGTTTTGCAAGGGGTTTTTGCTGACAAGCCGCGAAAGGGGCAGTAATAATAAAAGAAGCCCCGGTAATGGGGGCTTACATAGAGGATACTTTCTGCGTGAGTACGCGATAAAGGTGGTTAGCCACTTCACCCGAAAGGGGGTGCTTCATTTCCCGGAGTTTACACGAAGGGAGGCAGCGCGTTATGGGA
>NZ_JBQISV010000092.1:0-7975 GCF_056800975.1 Acutalibacter sp. | reverse complement strand
CTTAATCCAAGGGGAAAACCTGGCCTGGCCTGCTCACGTCCATCAGCAAGGGCGCGTATTTTTTGTAGTTGGGGTCTGACTTGAACAGGGACACCACGGAGTGGTCGCCCCACATGTGCATGGGGAATACATGCTTCACATGCTCCGGCCCCACCGTCTCAAAGAAATACCGCATTCCCAGGTCAAAATCCGCCTCCTGCCGGGGGTCCAGGGGCACAAAGGCCGCGTCCAGCTCAATGCCGGAAAGGGCGGTGAGTTCCTGGCGGTAGAGTTCAGTCATCTGGTCGTTCTGAAGCCGGGGCGCGCCGTCCCACACCCAGCAATTTAGGTCTCCGGCGTGGTAGAGGCGTTTGTCCTCGCACTCCACCAGAAAGGCCACGCCCTGGTCCGTGGAGCGGAGAGTGCCCACCTTCAGCCCGTCCACCTCATAGCTGTGCCGGGGGGCCACAAAGAGAGTGTTCTCCCGGAGAGCCTCGGGCACCCGGCTCTCCCAGATGTCGTTTGACAGGAGGAAGCGCACCTGACGGCCCTGCTGGGCGGTTTTTTCAAACACAGCGGGGGAGAAGTGGTCTCCGTGGCAGTGGCTGGCAAACACATACAGGGGCTTTTCGCTTGGGGGAATATCCCCCTCATACCAGTCGAACAGGAGGCAGGTGTGTTCCAGCTCCACATGGTAGCAGCTATGGAGAATATAGGTAACCTTCATAAAAACATCTTCCTTTTTTTAATCCGCCTTTTTGGTGGTGCAGGGCGCGAGGTCCTACCACGATGCTGATAGGTTGCCCAATTTTTTAATCTGCCTTTTTGGTAGTGTAGGGCGCGGGGTCCTACCACGATGCTGATACGCTGCCCGTTTTTTAGTCCGCCTTTTTGGTGGTGCAGGGCGCGAGGTTCTACCACGATGCTGATAGGTTGCCCGCCTTTGGAGGCAGCGTTGGCAGTGACGTGAAGAGCGTGGGTGCGCGTCTTGAAAGGCTAGCGGCAAGCGCTCATAACAAACTGCGGCTATGAACCTGTCCTTGCGCAGGCCATGGCGCTCCGCGAATTGCCTGCGGGGCGTCCGTCACGAATAGGGTCCGGCATTACGGTGATTACCAGCCCAAGGACTTCAGATACTCCCGGCTCATGGTGACAGCCTCCATGGGGGTGCGGCCGATAGACTGGTCCTGCTCCACCACCACCCACTGGGCGCCGGCGTCGATGGAGGCCTCGAGAATGGCGGGGAAGTTCTGCATGCCGCTGCCTACAGGCCGGAACTCAAAGGTGCCGTGGCTCTCCTGCTCCTCCACATCAGTGCCAATGAGCTGGTACATGTTGGCAGGCTTGCCCTCCTTGTGGAAGTCCTTCAGGTGCACCACAGGGGAGCGGTTGGTGTATTTGCGGATGTAGGCGGCAGGGTCCTCGCCAGCCACATTCACCCAGCAGGTGTCGATCTCGGTCTGCAGCAGGTCGGCGGGAATGGTGTCGTAAATGTAGTCCAGGGCATAGCGGCCGTCGGACATTTTGGCAAACTCAAAGTCGTGGTTGTGGTACAGGGTCTGAATGCCGTGGGTCTTGCAGACCTTGGCAATCTCCTCAAACAGCTTTACATTGCCCTCAAACTTCTCTCCGCCGGGGCGGTCCTCCTCCATGAGATAGGGGATGGCAATGAACTTGACGCCAATCTCCTCATACTGGCTGACAACGCCCTCCATGTCTGCAACCAGCTCCTGAAAGGGCACATGGGCGGAGACCGCCACCAGGCCGGCCTCCGCAATGGCGGCTTTAATCTGGGCAGGGCTCAGGCCGTAAAGCCCGGCCAGCTCGACCCCGTCATAGCCGATTTCCTTAAGCTTTTTCATGGCGCCGGCAAAGTCGCTGGCAGCGTCATCGCGCACAGAATAGACCTGCACGGCTACGGGCAAAGTTTTCATAGAAATGACCTCCTGAATGTTTGATGTAGACAAAGCTTTCTTCCTCCATTTTGCCATAAAAAACCCAAAAGGTCAAGATACCAGTTGAAAAATCCCCGGTTCTTTGGTAGAATAACAGAGTACAGACGCTTTCCGGCAGAGGAGGCCTTTGCCGTCCCGGTACTGGAAAGCGCGGAAAGAGGGAGCTGACCATAATGAAACGCAACCTGAGATTTACCCTTGCCCTGCTGGCTGCCAAGCTGTCGGTGTTTTGCCTGCGGCTGATTGGCCGCAAGGGCACCAACTTGCCCGGCGGCATCGCGATTTTTCTTTGTAAGGACTTTCTGGGCCGTATGCCCCGGCCTGAGACCATTGTGGGCATTACCGGCACCAACGGCAAAACCACAGTGGCCAATATGGTGGAGGACGTTCTGGAGCGCCTGGGCTATGACTTTGTGTGCAACCGCACCGGCTCCAATGTGGACACGGGAGTGGCCTCGGCGTTGATTGCCAGCTCTACCCTGTGGGGCAAGCCGAAAAAGCGGCTGGCGGTGTTTGAGCTGGACGAGCGCAGCGCAAACCTCACCATGTCCTACATCAAGCCGGACCTGCTGCTGGTGACCAATATTTTCCGGGACTCTTACAAGCGCAACGCCCACCCGGAGTTTATTGTGGACATTCTCAACCGCTTTGTGCCGGACAGCACCCGCCTGGTGCTGAATGCCGACGATTTGATGTGCGCCTCTCTCAAGCCCGGCAGCGTTCGGAGCTATTTCTCTATTGACCCTCAGCCGGAGGAGGAGCCCTCGGGGGAGAATATTGTGCAGGACGTGCGGGCCTGTCCCAAGTGCGGGGCTTTGCTGGAATGGGAGACCCGGCGGTATCACCACATTGGCCGGGCCCGCTGCCCCCAGTGCGGGCTCTCCTCTCCCCAGGGAGAGTGCCGGGCCGCTGAGGTGGGCGAGAGGGACATGCTGGTGGAAATGGGCGGGGAGGCGGTGCGGCTGCCTCTGTCTAACCGCAGCATGATCAACGTGTACAACAGTCTGGCGGCGGCGGCATTGCTTTACGCCTTTGGCCTTGCGCCGGAGAAAATCGCCGGCGCTATGGCCCACACCGCCATCAGCGCCAGCCGCTACCTGGAGGAGGAGGTCAACAGCCGCAAGGTCATCCTCCACCTGGCCAAGGGTCAGAACCCGGTGGCCTGCTCCCGGGCCTTTCAAAACATCCGGGATTACCCGGGAAAAAAAGCGGCCATTCTGTTTTTGGACGACTATTTTGACGCCATGCACACTGTGGAGAATATCTCTTGGCTGTATGACGCGGACTTTGAGTTTTTGGCGGACGATTCTGTCACCCAGGTGGTGGCGGCAGGAGCCCGGCACTGGGATGTGTACCTGCGGCTGCTGATGGCCGGGGCCAAGGAGGAGCGTCTGGCCCACCTGCCGGAGACTGAGGAGGCGGCGGGAGCCCTGCGGCTGGGAGAGGCGGACGCGGTGTTTATTTTGTACGATGTGTATACCATTGGCTTGGCCAACCGGGTGAAGGAGCAGGTCAAGGAGCTTATGAAAAAAGAAGGGAGCCGGGGATGAGCATGACCATTGAGGCGTTGTTTCCTGAGAAGTGCAATCTGTTCGGGGACCTGTTCAATGTGAAGTATCTGCAAAAATGCCTGCCGGATGCCCGGCGGGCGGACACCCCCCTGACAGGGGAGCCTGTGTTTGCAGGCCAGAGGGTGGACCTGGTCTACTTGGGTCCTATGAGCGAGCGCACCCAGGAGCAGGTGATTGCCAAGCTGCGCCCCTACCGGGAGCGGCTGGACCAGCTGATTGAGGAGGGCGCGGCATTTTTGCTGACCGGCAACGCGGTGGAGGTGTTCGGCCGCTGGATTGAGCGGGAGAATGGAGAGCGGCTGCAGGGCCTGGGGCTGTTGCCCCTTACTGCTAAGCAGGACATGATGCACCGGCACAACAGCGTGTTTTTGGGCCAGTGGCAGGGGCAGGAGGTCATTGGGTTCAAAAGCCAGTTCACTATGGCTTGGCCGGAGGAGGGAGCCCAGGGGCTGTTCTCTGTTACAAAAGGCGTGGGGCTGAACAAGACCTGCGGCTTTGAGGGGCTGCGGCAGGGGAATCTGTTTGCTACCTACCTGCTGGGCCCGGTGCTGCCCCTGAACCCCTGCTTTGCCAAAAGCCTGCTGGGCGCTATGGGAGCGCCTGAGGCAGAGCTGGCCTTTGCTCCGGCGGCAGAGGCGGCTTATGCCCAGCGGGTGAAGGATTTTCACGAGAAGATTGGATGAGAGGCACGAAAAAACAGGAAAAGGACCGGCATTATACCGCGTCCTTTTCCTGTTTTGGGGAGGAGTTGTAATGAAATTGCGGCTTAGCCGCAGACTTGTAATCGTTTGATTTGGATGTACTCTTGTATATTCTTATTTTACACCATAATTAGGCAAAAAGTCAATCACATTAACGAAATTTGTCGAAATGTACATTATTCTTACAAATTTTCGAGTGCAATTACACAATATATTGGATTGTCACCCTGTAAATGGGGCATGGAAAGGAAGCTGTTATGTCAGGCGATTCACTCAGGAAAAACCAGATCATTGAGCTGGGCTTTACCGGCATGACCGCTGAGGGCTCGGCGGTGGGCCGCTATGAGGGAGAGGCGGTGTTTGTGCCCCTGGGGGCTCCTGGGGACCGGGCTCGGGTGCGGGTGGTAAAGGCTGCCAGGTCTCATGCCTTTGGCCGCCTGGAGGAACTGCTGGACCCGGCGCCCTGCCGGGTGGAGCCGGACTGTCCGGTCTACGCCCAGTGCGGGGGGTGCTGCTTCCGGCACATAAGCTATGAGGCGGAGCTGGCCGCAAAGGCGCAGCGGGTGAGGGACGCCCTGGAGCGGGTGGGGGGCTTTTCCGGCTTGAAAATGCGGGAGATTCTCCCCGCCCCCAGTCGGGAGGGCTACCGGAACAAGGCGTTGCTGCCCATTGGCCGGAGTGCGGACGGCCAGCCTATGCTGGGGTTTTACGCCAGGCATTCCCACCGCATTGTGCCCTGCGCCAGCTGCCGTCTGCACCCGCCGGAGTTCACCCTGGCGGCGGAGGCGGTTCTCCGGTGGATCAAGGAGTCGGGGGAGAGTATTTATGACGAGAGCGCCCACACGGGGCGGCTGCGGCGGCTCTATTTGCGCAAGGCAGAGGCCACCGGTCAGGTGATGGTCTGCCTGGTGGTGAAGGGCGGAGCCCCCCGCTGTCAGCAGGAGCTGGTGGAGGCTTTGCGCCGTCAGGTGCCGGGGCTGGCGGGCGTGGCGCTCAACTTTAACAACGACAGGACCAACGTGGCCCTGGGGCCTCGCTGCCGCACGCTGTGGGGGCAGGGCTTGATCCGCGACCGGCTCTGCGGGCTGGAATTTGACGTATCGCCTCTGTCCTTTTATCAGGTGAACCGCACCCAGGCCGAGCGGCTGTATGGCATTGCGGCGGACTATGCCGGGCTGAAGGGCAGCGGCCTGCTGCTGGACCTGTACTGCGGCACAGGGACCATTGGGCTCTCTATGGCCAGGCAGGCGGAGCGGTTGATTGGGGTGGAGGTGGTGCCCCAGGCGGTGGAGGATGCCCGGGAGAACGCCCGGCGCAACCACATAGAAAACGCGGAATTTCTCTGCGGCGACGCGGCCCAGGCCAGTCAGGAGCTGGCCCGCCGGGGGCTGCGGCCCACGGTGATTACCCTGGACCCGCCCCGAAAGGGCTGCAGCCCGGAGCTGATTGAGACCGCCGCAGCCATGGCCCCCCAGCGTATTGTGTACATTTCCTGCGACCCCGCCACCCTGGCCAGGGATTTGAAGCACTTTGCTCAGGCTGGCTATGTTCCTCAGGAGGCTGCGCCGGTGGATATGTTCCCGGGGACGGGGCATGTGGAGACGTGCGTATTGTTGTCCAAACTCAAGGTGGGGCAGTATATTGAGGTTGACCTGGACTTGGGGGAGCTGGATTTGACCGCCGCTGAGAGCAAGGCTAGTTATGAGGAGATTAAGACGTATGTGCTGGAGAAATTCGGCTTGAAGGTGTCATCCTTGTATATCTCCCAGGTCAAGAGGAAGTTCGGGATGGAGGTCGGGGACAGCTTTAATCAGCCGAAGTCTGAAAATGCGAAGGTTCCCACCTGCCCGCTGGAGAAGGAAAAAGCGATTGTGGCGGCGTTGGAGCATTTTCAGATGATATGAGGGAGAAATGAGATGAAGATACTTCTTTCTTGCGGGTTCAATATGGACACCGGATTTGTCGAGTTAAAATACGCTGATGGCAGCATGATCTCTATTGACTGTGTCGCCGTAGAAGATGAGTTTGCAAGAAATATGTACCAACAGTCGGAGCTGGACTATCTGATTTACAATGACCCGGTTGGATATGCTGATTTGATTCTCAATGGGAATCCGGAGGAATATTTGAGAAATGTGACGGACTATGTAGCTTTGGGCTAATGGAAGGTCATCCTCATTAGCACTATTAGGTGTCAGTGAGGATGAATTTATATATAGTATTATGCGTATATTGCAATGGGAATAACAATAACAGCAGGACCATAAATCTTAGTATTAAGTGTCGGTAAATTAAATTGTTTGGAATCTTCATTTTGGAAAGCTGAAAGCACTTCGGACAAGATATCGTCTGATAGAATTGACAATGTGGTTTTTCTAAATAAATCAATATTTTCTGAATCATCTTTGCAAATTGCAATGACTTTTCCGAGAACCTTGAATCGTCCACCTAATATTTCAGAAATATTATCATTTGATAGATATTTCTCTTGAGCCGAAAGCACTATGGTACCTTTATTATCAGACAAAATGAAATCTACAGTGCCGCTATGCTTCAATTCACCAGCAAATGATTCAAGCTGTTTTAACAAAGCCTGCTCCTGCTGTTTCTTCTGCTTGGCCTGCGTTTTATTTCCTAATTCGGGTTCTGTGGAAAAAATATCAGCCATTCGGAAAACATCAACAAACTTGTCCATATATTCAATTAGAGGATTTTTTTCCAGTTCTCCTTCAACCTCAACAAAGTCTCCTATGCTTATTTTTTTAATATCAAAGTCCGGCTTTAGAATTTTTTCTTTCACCAAAAATGTCCTAAATTTTGATAAAAGTGATACGTTTGTATGAACTTTCTCCTTTACTGTATTCTCACTTTCGCCCTTTCTCCCTGTGTGAGAAAATTCTCCGGAGAGATCAATCTTGAAAAGTTTGCTCCATATGGTGGCGGATGTAGATACTCCTCCTCCACCGCTTTCATTGTTTTCACTTTCTTTGTGCTCAGTATAATTTACTTGGCTTACAGTTGAAAATCCATTTTCCATGATTGCGAGCATATCCAGTACTATTTTTTCGTTGATATATACTGGAATTAGTAATTTCTCTTGCGTAATTTCATTATCCATATGCTTCTCCTTTCGATTTTACCGAAGACAGTTTATCACACATCAATTTACGTTCTCAATGCAATCCTCGATACTCTGTTTTATCCCCTTTTTCACTGCCACATCGCACAGAATCCCGCAATAATCCTGCTGCAAGCTGGCAATCGCGGCTTCTTCCATTGTACGGTTCTGTCCAGACTGCGGCGAGAACAATGGATTAGAGCGCATGGTGTCAGCAATATTCAGCATTACATCAATCATGGGGTACTTTTGCCGAAGTTCTTGGTCGAGGTGGTCTGAGGCAGATACGCCCCCATAGGAATATACATTTGCTTTCGCCTGTCCTATTCGCTCCAGATCACGGAGAATGTCCGCACAATCGTGGGCCTCCTTCATAATCTCCAATGTTTCCGTAAAAAGGCCGTCATAAAAAGTTATCATTACTGCACCTCATTTCAGCTGCTCACACAGCGGCAGCAGTTCCTCCAGTTTGGCAACGATGCGCTTTTGCTCGGCGAGGGGTGGGAGGGGAAATGCAAAATGCTTTAATTTTCCGCATTTATGTTTGACTGACCAATTGCATCGCTTCTTACTGCTTGACAATAGGTCCAGTAATACTGCGTTTGCATGACAAAATTCAGATAATCGCTGTTCAAAAGCATAGGGGTAATC
>NZ_JBQISV010000091.1:0-8215 GCF_056800975.1 Acutalibacter sp. | reverse complement strand
ACCTAGTATAGCACACTTAAGCCCAGTTTTCAAATATTTTTCAACATTCCTCTTGACTTTTTCGGGGAGAAGCACTATTATATTTTTGACAGTAATATTTTTAGCAGTAGTGAGGGAATATGACCTCTCCTCTGCGAAAAAGGGAGGTACACAAGATGAAGGGTCTGGGCTACTTTGAAAAGCTATCTCTGGCGGCGCACTGGTTCCTGCCTCGGGAGGAGGCGGAGGATACTATCCGGGACTACCGGGAGTTGTTGGAGGATATGGGAGAAAAGGCGTTCAAAAGAAAGTTCGGGGGGCCGGTCCGGGCGGCTGTTTTTTCTGCGGACAAGAGAAAAATATGGATGTGGCAGGGCGCATGTGGGTTTTTGCTGCTGTTTGGGGTATTTTTGGCCCTTGGATTCTGCTTTGGTATCAATCCATTTTTTGAGTTCCCGCTTTTCGACTGGCAGGCGCTTTTCATCTTTCTTATAATTTTTTGCCTGGTCTTCTGGCTGGGGACCGGGTGGGCGCTGGGCAGAAGCTTTTCAAAACGGGAATCCATACTATTTTTCTCTCTGCTGACTGTCTTTTCTGTTATAGGTGGTTTTGCTGTTTTTGAGCTTCTCGTTTATTGCTTTCCGATGATTTATTTTGATAGCTATTACCCAGAGTACACCATTTCCTTTGCGGCGGTTTTTGCGCTGTTATGGTTTGGCTTTCAAAAAAGAGAAAAGCAAAGGCTGCCCAGGCTGCTTTTGGCTGGGCTGATTGCGGTGATGTTGTTTTTTCTGACTTTTACCGCTCTGTCCTTTCGTTTTTTGTGTGTTGACATGCAGCCGCACTTTGGCTTTGGTCCAAGAATTGTTAGCCTTATGCGTATTTTGATTTTGTTACTATGTATGTCGTCAATCGCCGCGCTGGTGATGGCCCGGGTATCTGATGTTTATCCTCAGTATAGCTTGTATTGCTGTTTTGACTATTATGATGAAAGTCATCATCTATATGGGCCCGGTGCAGGACCTTGTTAATGAGGGGAGCAGCCGGCTTTTGGTTCAGGTCTCCGCATTTTTTGTCGGGGGGACAGTTCTTTCTGCTCTGGGTCTGCTGTGAGCAGAGTAAAGTCTAATAAAATTTGCTGAACAGAATAAGGAGGTACATACATGAAGCGTTGGGATTATTTAGAAAAGTTGTCTCTGGCGGCGCGCTGGTTTCTGCCCCGGGAGGAGGCAGAGGGGGTAATCAGCGACTATCGGGACATTCTTCTTGAAGTGGAGGGGCCGGAGGAGGCTGTGAAACGGTTCGGCCCGCCGGTGAAGCTGGTGCGGGGGCTGGCTGAGCCGAAAAAAGTAAGAAAGTGGCACTATTTCTTTGCCATGCTGCTGTTTTTGATGATCAGCCCTTGCCTGCTCTATTTCCTCTGTTATCGAAGGGGAATGCTTTATTATGAGCTCTCTGACCTCTTTTTGTGCGGCGCGCTGTTTTTTGCGGCCCTTTGGGTAGTGCTGGCCGGTTCTTACCAAAAGAGGGCGGTTGCCCTGCTGACCTTGCTGCTGGCAGGCTTTATGGGTTTTGTCTATATCTGTGGGCCAACCCGGGCTTTAACAAATCTATATAACCGCTTGTCCGGGTGGCATCAACCGCTGCGCATCGGTCTGCCCTGGGGGTATGAAGTCATTTTTTTCTTTTTTGCGGCTGCTTTGATTATGCTACTGTTGTTTGGATTGGGCGGTAGGCCCAAGCAGAGAATGCCTGGCTTCCTGACTGTCAGCCTGTGTCTGGCGGCATTGGGGGTGGCAGTAGTCTGCGGGTTCTGCCTGTACGGTTTTTATGTAGATATGGGGCTGCTGCTGCACTTGGGCTGGGTAAAGGCCGGAAGCCTGTGCGCCGGTGGCCTGTGCTTTGCCGGTGCGCTGTTCAGCATAGTGATGGCAAGACTGTGGGACCGGCGCTGGCGGGCTGTAGGTATTCTCTGTTTGACCGGGCTTGCCATGTGTATGGGGCTGCAGGAGTTGGTATGGAACTGGTCCCCCTGCCTGTGGCAGCTTGTAAGGGATTATGAGGCAGGCATGGCAACTGCGGTTGCTGTGGAGCCCCTGGCCTTTCAAGCGCCCCTGTATTTTGGGATTGGAGCTGTGCTCGCTGCCCTGGGCCTGCGGTAAGCGGGGTGGCCTATGCTGAAAAAGGATTTGATGCGCCTGTGTATGCTTCACCTGCTGGCGGAGCGGGACCGTTATGGCTATGAGATGCTGGAGCTGCTGCACAAGGCTTTTCCCGACACTCAGGAGAGCGCTATCTACGCGGTGCTGCGGGAGCTCAGCCGGGAGAAGCTGACGGAGACCTATATGGGGGAGACCTCCGGCGGGCCTGCCCGCAAATATTACCGGGTTGCCGGCAGGGGGCGGGAGCTGTATCAGGAGCTGCTGGACCAGTGGCGTCAGCTGAAGTCGGCGCTGGCTGAATTGGGGGTCGACCCATAACGCCGCCTGGGTCATGATGGGAAAGTACAGAGGGGGGACGGCCCCGCGTTCCGGACAGGGGCGCGGGGCCGGTGAATTTTCCCGGGAAACCTGCAAATTTTGTGTTGACATGAGCCCCCCTCTTGGGTTATAATCTAAAAATGCAAGGGAATAGCCCGAAAGGAGGGACTTTTTATGCTGAGAACCTATCAGCCCAAGAAGCTCCATAGGAAAAAGGAGCATGGCTTCCGTAAGAGAATGGCCGACCGGAATGGCCGCAAGGTACTGGCCCGCCGCCGCGCGAAGGGCCGGGCGCGTCTTTCTTACTGATTTTCCTTGTTCTGAAAAATAAGGAAAAGGGAGTGCGCACGGGCAGAAAACCGGCCCGGCAAAGACATGGCGCTCATGAGCATCTGATCGTTTGATCGTGCCATATCTGTCCGGCGCTTGAAGGTCACAGAGAGGTCGTCTTAAAACTGAAAAATTGCTGGGTTTTATCCGGGCGCGAGGTATCTTTATCTGGCCGGCCTGCCGGAGCGGGCTTTGCAGGCGGCCCTGAAAGCGTTTTCGCATTTCACGGACCGCGGGAGGAAAGAGCCGTTTCAGTCAGGATAAGGCAGCGTTTTGGGATTTTAAGGCGAGTCTTGGTGTGGCCTTTCTTTGTTTTTTACGCGAGAATAAGGGATTGGCGGCAGCGGCTTTTTCCGCCGCTGGGAGGGAAAGAGCTTGGATCAAATCATTTCGCTTACCCGCAACAGCGACTTCCGCAGGGCCTATGCCCGGGGAAAGAGCTATGTCTCCCCTGTGGTTGTGGTATATGTGCTGAAAAACCGGCAGAAGCTTTTGCGGGTAGGCATTACTACCAGTAAAAAGACAGGGAACGCGGTGCAGCGCAGCCGTTCCCGGCGGGTGATCCGGGAGGCGTACCGGCAGCTGGCCGGGCGGGTCCGGCCTGGGTATGACCTGGTGCTTGTGGCCAGGGGCCGCACCTGCCATGTAAAGAGCACAGAGGTGCAGAAGCACATGGAAAAGCAGCTGAAGGCAGCGGGGCTGCTGATGGAAAAGACGGACAGCACGATTGACGGCAAATAAGCCGGAAAATCCAGAGGACGCGGTCCATTGCTTGGCTTGCGGTCTTTATGGGCCGGTGGCTGGGTTGCTGTAGTGCAGAGTTTTTTATTTATGACTTGAAATTGCTGCTTATTGTGTCTCAGTTGGAGCTTTGCTGTTTTCGTTTGAAGTATTTTGATTGCTTTTGTTTTGCTTTGAATTTTTATGAAACACATTTTGATTGCCCTCATCCGATTTTACCGCAGTCAGATCTCTCCAAGAACCAGGCCTTCCTGTAAGTATATCCCTACCTGTTCCCAATACGGCCTGGAGGCGATTGCGCGTTTTGGGGCCCTGAAGGGCGGGGCTATGACCCTGTGGCGTATTATGCGCTGCAACCCCTGGAGCCGGGGAGGCTATGACCCGGTACCGGAGAAAAAATCAAAAAGGAATACTGGCTGACCGGGCTGGGCTTTGTCCCCGCCTGACCGGCAGAAAAATATCAGCGGCGCCGGCCTGGGTGTTATAGGTGTACATTTGAGCTGTCGCGCCGGTGGAAAAGGGGAAGTCAACCGAGCTATGGCGATTTTTAATTTCTTTGGCAGCATTCTGGGCTATCTTCTGTGGTTCCTCTACTCGATCTTCCGAAACTACGGCGTGGCCATCATTCTTTTCACCGTGATATTGAAAGCGGTGATGTTCCCCATGTCTGTCAAGCAGCAGAGGAGCATGGCCGCTCAGGCAAAGCTCTCGGACAAGCAGAAGGAGCTGCAGAAGCGGTATGCCAACAACCAGCAGAAATATAATGACGAGCTGATGAAGCTCTATGAGAAGGAGGGGGTCAACCCGGGCTCGGGCTGTTTAACCACGCTGATTCCCTTCCCGATTATGCTGGGTATTTTTTATAGTGTGATTATGCCCCTGTCCAACACCCTGCACATTGCCAGCGAGACCGTGCAGCAGGCGACGGACTACATCTCCCGCATCCCTGGCGTGGCCTCTGCCACTGGCCTGGGGCTTTACTCTGAGCTGCAGATCATCAAGCATTTTGAGGTGCTGCGGCCGAACTTGACTATGTTTTCTGCCGAGGACCTGGAAAAGATTGAGTTTTTCTCCAAGGGCTTCCGCTTTTTGGGGCTTGACCTGCTGTCTTCTCCCCAAGGGTCTGCTTTTCTCAGCTTTTTGTGGCTCATCCCGGTGCTTTCGCTGGTGCTGAGCTTTGCCTCCCAGTGGTATATGGGACGTTCCACCGGCCAGGCCCAGACCGGCTGCACCAAGGCCATGATGTATGTTTTCCCGCTGATCAGTGTGTACTGGGCTTTCATCATGCCGGCTGCTGTGGGTATGTATAATATTATCTCTATTGTCACCAGCGCTTTGCAGACTGTGGTGATGAACCGGTATTTCAGTACCGACCAGCTGACTGCCTCCAATGAGGCCCGCCGGGCTGTGGCTTTGGAGCTGGCTGAGGCCGGAGTGCGCCCCCTGCCTGCGGCTCAGCAAAAGTTGATTGCAGATAAGCTCTCCTCCATGCCTCAGCAGAAGCAGCAGAAGGAGGCCCCCAAGCAGAAGCAGCAGAAAAAGAAAAAGACTGGCGGGGGAGATACAGCCAGTTATATGGGAAGCAGAAAGTAATTTTGATTTGTCGATCATACCCTAGTTGTAAGGAGGTTTCATTATGATCAAGGAAGCCGTCGCCACAGGTGAGAATGTGGAAGTCGCCTTTGCCAACGCCTGTAAGGCATTGGGTGTGGAGACCATTGACGCAGAGTGTGAAATTCTTGAGATGCCGCAAAAGAAGACCCTGGGGCTTTTTGGCGGGCGGCCTGCCAAGGTGCGGGCCTATATTGAGGTGCCGGATGAGGTTAAGCCCGCTCCTGCTCCTGTCCGCCCCGAACCCCCTCAGCCGGCGGCTTCCGCGCCGGTTGCTTCTGTGCCGGTGGCAAAGCCGGCGCCCAAAACCTCTGTAGAGGGAGACCCGGCGAAAAACGCCGCTGTTTACTTGAAAAGTGTACTGGCGGGCATGGGCCTGCCGGACGCTGAGGTAACCATTGAGCCTGTGGAGGGGGGAGCCTCTCTGACCCTGGGTGGGAATGATATTGGCTTTGTAATCGGACACAGGGGAGAGACTCTGGACGCCCTTCAGTATCTGGCCTCTTTGGTGGCGAACCATAAAGAGGGCTCCTATTTCCGTTTGACCCTGGACGTGGGAAATTATCGGGAAAAGCGCAAGGAGACCCTGGAGGCCTTGGGCCGCAAAATGGCGTATCGGGCAGTGAAGTCCGGACGCAATTCCTCTTTGGAGCCCATGAACCCCTATGAGCGGCGGATCATTCATACCGCTGTGCAGACGGTAGCGGGCGCAAAGTCGTGGAGCGAGGGAGAGGACCAGGCACGTCATGTTGTGATCGGCCCGGAGAACGGCGAGCGGTATCAGCCCCGCAGGGACAACCGCCGGGGTGGCCGGGGCGGCTATGGCTCGGGAAAGCCCGGCTATGACAGGGACCGCCGGGGCGGTGGAAGACCTCCCCGTTCCTCTCAGCGTGGTGGAGCCCCCAGAACAAGCGGGCCCAAGTCAGACGACCCTGGCGCACCTATTTATGGTAAGATCGAAGTGAAAAAGTAAGGTATCGCGGGGCGGCGTGGCTGTCCCGCGTTTTCTATTGTGGGAGGTTTTCAGATGTATGATCAGACTCGGACCGTGGCCGCTATTTCTACCGGTCAGGCCCCGGGAGGAATTGGCGTGGTGCGCATTTCCGGCCCCCAGGCCCTGGCAGTGGGAGAGCGGGTTTTCCGGGCCCGCTCCGGCCGGCCGTTGACCGGGATGGCCGGGTATTCGGCGGCAGTGGGTGGAATCTATTCTGCCGGGGGGGAGAAGCTGGACGACTGCGTGGCTCTTGTGTTTCGCGGACCAAAAAGCTACACCGGGGAGGATGTGGTGGAGCTCTCCTGTCATGGAGGACTGTACCTGACCCGGCGGGTGCTGAGCGAGGTTCTGGCCCAGGGCGCGGACCCTGCCGGGCCGGGGGAGTTCACCCGACAGGCCTTTTTGAATGGCAAGCTGGACCTGGCTCAGGCAGAGTCTGTGATGGAGTTGATTAGCGCGGGCGGGGAGCAGGCCGCCCGTCTGGCTCAGGCCGGAAGCAGCGGGGCGCTGTCAAAGCGAATTGCCGGCATAATTTCGGATTTGGAGAAGTTGGCTGTGCATTTGGCTGCGTGGGCTGATTTTCCTGAGGAGGATGTGGATGCGGTATCTGTTGAGGAGACAGAGAAAGCTCTTGATCAAGCAGAGCAGAAGCTGGCCAAGCTGTTGGCTGGCTTTGACAAGGCAAAGGTCTACCGTGAGGGATTGCGTACCGTGATTGTGGGTCGGCCTAACGTGGGAAAGTCCACATTGATGAACCTGCTCTCAGGCCGAGAGCGTTCCATTGTCACCCCCCACCCGGGCACCACCCGGGATGTGGTGGAGGAGCCGGTCTCTGTGGGAGGAATCCCTTTGCTGCTGGCTGATACTGCCGGTCTTCGGGAGTCTTCGGACCCTGTGGAGAGGATAGGGGTGGCTGTGGCCCGAGAGCGGCTTGGCTCTGCTCAACTGGTGCTGGCTGTGTTTGATGGTTCCCGGGAGCTGGGCCGGGAGGACCTGGACTTGTTGGAGGAGCTGAAAACCCTGCCTGTGATTGCTGTTGTAAACAAGTCTGATCTTGAGCACCGGATGGACACGGAGAAGATTGAGCAGGCCTTAGGCGGACTGGTCCGGATTTCGGCAGCTCAGGGCTCGGGTTTGAAGGAGCTTGAAGACATGCTTGTAAAGAAGCTTGGGGGTTCGGACTTTCATCCAGTGGATGGTGAGCTGTTTACCCAGCGTCAGCAGGCGGCGGTTCAGCGGGCATGGGAATCTCTACGACAGGGAAGGGATGCCCTGGCCCTTACCCTGGATGCGGTGACTGTGTGCGTTGAGAGCGCCTTGGACGCTTTGTTTGAGCTCACTGGTCAGAAGGTGTCGGAGCAGGTGGTGGACCAGGTATTTGAGCAATTCTGTGTTGGCAAATAGGAGGTGGTAATATGAAGTCATATGACGCTGGGGCAGTGGATGTGGCGGTAATCGGTGCGGGACATGCGGGAATTGAAGCAGGTCTTGCCGCGGCCCGGTTGGGGTGTGAGACCGTTGTTTTTACCATCAATTTGGACGCGGTAGGCAACTGCCCCTGCAATCCCAGTATTGGAGGCACGGCAAAGGGGCATCTGGTGCGGGAGATTGACGCTTTGGGCGGAGAAATGGGAAAAACGGCAGACGCCTGCATGATACAGAGCCGGATGTTGAATTTGGGCAAGGGGCCGGCTGTCCACTCCCTCCGGGCGCAGATTGACCGGAACCAGTATGCCCGGATGATGAAACATAAGCTCGAGCTTCAAGAGCGGTTGATTCTTCGTCAGGCTGAGGTGGTGGATATCTCCCCTTGCGAGGGAGTTTGGCTGGTGACCACCCGGCTTGGGGCGGTCTACCGGGCAGGGGCTGTGATTATTTGTACCGGCACCTTTTTGGGCGGCAAAATCTTTACCGGAGAGGTGGCCTATGAGAGCGGGCCGGACGGAATGTTTCCAGCGGCGTTTCTGCCGGATTCTCTGAAAAGGCTGGGAATGTCCCTGCGGCGGTTCAAAACAGGCACCCCTGCCCGGGTGTTGCGCTCCTCTGTGGATTTTTCCCGGTTAGAGGTGCAGCAGGGAGA
>NZ_JBQISV010000090.1:0-8517 GCF_056800975.1 Acutalibacter sp. | reverse complement strand
GGTTTTATGACGAGGGCTACAACGCCTTTGTGCTCACCTACACAGTCAACCCCTTGGGGAACGCCCCCCTGGGGCTGCAGCCCTTGCAGGACATTGCCCGGGCGGTGCGGCTTATTCGCAGTCGGGCGGGGGAGTTTTGTATTGACCCGGGCAGGCTGGCAGTGTGCGGCTTTTCCGCCGGGGGGCATCTGGCGGCCAGTCTCTGTGTGCACCATGGGGACGTGGAGGACAAGGACCCCCGTTACCGGGAGATTTCTGCCCGGCCTGACGCGGCGGTGCTCAGCTACCCGGTGATTACCAGCGGCGCGCTGGCCCACCGGGGGTCTTTTGACGCGCTGTTGGGGCCGGACGCCTGTCAGCAGGAGCTGGACTATATGAGTCTGGAAAACCATGTGACGGCCCACACGCCGCCTTGTTTTCTCTGGCAGACCATGGAGGACGGGGCGGTGCCGGTGGAGAACAGCTATTTGTTTGCCGGAGCCTGTCAGGCCAAGGGGGCGCCCTATGCCCACCATGTGTTCACCAGGGGGCAGCATGGGCTCTCGCTGGCAGACGAGAGCTGGCTGGCCGGGGAATTCGGCGAGCCCTACACCATGGCCCAGTCAGCGGCCCTGCGGGACCAGGTGCAGGCGGGGCAGGTGCCAGGGGTGGCGCCGGAGGCCATGGACGGCTATTTTGCCCCGCCGGGAGAGGCGGACCCGGCATACCGGGCCAAGCTGGAGCGGGACTGCGCCCAGGTGCGGGTGTGGCCTCAGCTGGCGGCGGCGTGGCTGGCGGAGGCGCTGGAGCTGTAGATTGTGGAGAAGGGAAATCGTGGTTTGTTTGGGATTTTTCTATAGGTCAGGACCAGGGGGGATTTTTGGCTGGGTTTAGTGGCTGCGGGGTTCTTTTGCTCTGTTTCAGCCGGCAGCGGGTGGGCCGCTGGTCTCCCAGTGGTCGACCTCGCTAAGTTCGACTTGCCTGCGGCAAGTCGGCGGCGCAGCCTTACCACGGCCCAACCGCTCTAGTTAAGTAGACTTCTGCCTCGCGGCTTTGTCTTCTGCGCCGCCTAAGTTCAAGGTCAAGGTCGCGAGACTCTGTCTCGCGCTCTGCCACCTTTGTAAAGGTGGACGAAACTTTTGGTTCGCGTTCCTTTGCTTCTGCTTCGCTTTGGCTTTTTCGCTCGCGTTGTCACCTTCTCTATAAAAATCCCCATCTTCCCTCTTGACTTCCCGGGCCCGCTGTGCTAAAATGTCCCCATAACCTGCAAAGGAGTGAAAAGATGCGCGTTTAAACATCACCCATGTCCACAAAATCATCCGAGTCTCTCTATGAGGCTCTGTTTTGTGCCGGGTTATGTTTGGCCGCTGCTTTTCACCAGTCTCTCTCGCCGGGCTCTGTTGACATGGTCAACGGGCTGCTCTTTTCCGGCGTGCGGGATACAGGTGTTGATTTCTTGCGGTCCCCCGGCAAGTCAGGGGGTATTTTTATGTCTCAAATTCGGAAAACACTGCAAATCAATGATCTGAGTATTGCCATGAAAAAGGACCTGCGTCCCCTGCTCAGCGGCCTGCGCCTGAGCCTTCAGCCCGGCGACCGCATGGCGGTGATTGGCGAAGAGGGGGATGGCAAGTCCACGCTGGTCAAGCTTATTGCCTGCCCGGCTTTGGTGGAGGACTACGCTCAGTGGAGCGGCACGATTCAGGCCGGGGGCCTGGTGCTGGGGTATCTGCCCCAGGATATGGGGGATGTGGGAGGCCTTACCTGCTATGAGCTTTGCTGCCGGGAGCCTGCCTTTTTGGACGCGTCTCCTGGGGAGTTGGCGGGGGAGGCCTCCCGGCTGGGGCTGCCGGTGGAATTTTTCTATGCGGACCGGCCGGTGGCGACTCTCTCCGGCGGGGAGAAGGTGAAGCTGCAGCTGGCTCTGCTGGCCTTGCGCCGGCCGGATGTGTGGCTGCTGGATGAGCCCAGCAACGACCTGGACCTGGCCACGCTGGAATGGCTGGAGGCCTTTCTGCTGGGCTGTGAGGCCCCGGTGCTGTATATCTCTCATGACGAGACTCTGCTGGAACGCACTGCCAACGCTATTCTGCACATTGAGCAGCTGCGCCGCAAGACCCTGCCCCGGTGGACCCTGGTGCGGTGCGGCTACCGCCAGTATGTGGACCAGCGGTTGGCCCACATTGCCAAGCAGACCCAGCTGGCCCGGAAGGACCGGGCCGAGGACCGAAAGCGTCAGGAGAAAATACGGCGGATGGAGCAGAAGGTGCAGCATGACCTTGACGCCATCCGCCATGCGGACCGGGACGCAATAGGACGGCTGTTGAAAAAGAAAATGAAGTCTGTCAAGTCTATGGAGCACCGCTTTGACCGGGAGCGGGAGGACATGGCCGAGTTCCCTGACACGGAGGAGGCCATTCTGGTGGGGTTTGACTCTGCCGCCGCCCTGCCTGGGGGCAAGACGGTGTTGGATTTGGTTCTGCCGGCCCTGCGTTCTCCGGAGGGGGGCTTGCTGGCGGAGAATGTGGAGCTGCATGTGCGGGGGCCGGAGCATCTGTGTGTCACAGGCAGAAACGGGGTGGGCAAAACCACGCTTCTGCGGCATATTGCGGGAGAGCTGCTGCCCAGGACAGACATCAAAGCGGCTTATATGCCCCAGGACTATGGGGAGACCGTAGACCTGAGCCAGACCCCGGCGGAGTATCTGACAGACGGCTCGGGGGAAAAGGCCCGGCTGACCCAGGCAAAGACCTATTTGGGCAGCATGAAGTATACCCCCGAGGAGTGCAGCCACAGTCTTGCGGCCCTCTCTGGGGGGCAGCGGGCCAAGCTGTTCTTTTTGAAGATGATTCTGGATGGAAACAATGTGCTGGTTCTGGACGAGCCAACCCGGAATTTCAGCCCTCTCTCCGGCCCGGTGATCCGGGGGATGCTGCGGGAGTTCGGGGGCTGTGTGATCAGTGTGTCCCACGACCGCAAGTATATTGAGGAGGTGGGGGAGCGGGTGCTGGAGCTCACCCCCCAGGGTCTGAAGGAGTCTGAAGCATACCGGTGAAGGAGGGGGCGGCAAGCCCCTTCTTTCATTGGTTGGAAGGGGAGAGGGGTTGCCGCCGGCCTTCCTTTGCGCTCTGCCAGGGCCTTGGCTTGCGGGCGGCGCGCGTCTGGCTTCTCCGGGGCCATCTTCCTTTTCGTTTTTTATACAAGCTCTGTCAACCCATATTTTTTAGAAAGAGGTGCTTCTATGTCCTCCATTGTCTACCGCGAAATGACCTGTGCTGCCATTCACGACCTGTCGGGCCTGGGAAAGTGTTCGCTGACCGTAGCTTTGCCTGTGCTCTCTGCCTGTGGGGTAGAGACCTCTGTGATGCCCACTGCTGTGCTGTCTACCCACACAGGGGGCTTTGAGGGGTTCACCTACCGGGACCTGACCGAGGACCTGCTGCCTGTAGCCAGGCACTGGCAGGGGCTGGGCTGCGGGTTTCAGGCGCTGTACACAGGGTTTCTGGGGTCGGCGGAGCAGACCGGGCTGGTGGGGGAGATTTTTGACATGTTCCCCCAGGCCATGCCTATGGTAGACCCGGTGATGGGGGACGGGGGGCGGCTGTACCGGACCATGACCCCGGCCATGGTGGAGGGCATGAAGGGGCTGTGCGCCCGGGCCAGGCTGGTCACCCCCAACCTGACTGAGGCGGCCGCTCTGTTGGATGAGGCGTATCAGGAGGGGCCCCTGAGCCGGGAGCGGTTGGAGGAGCTGCTCTGCCGGTTGTGCGGGCTGGGGCCGGAGATGGCGGTGCTCACTGGGGTGCGCTGTGAGGGCGGGCTAGGGGCCGTGTGCATGGAGAAGGGCGGCCGGCCAACGTTCTGTATGCTGGAAGAGCTGCCGGGAGCGTATCATGGGACAGGGGACCTGTTTGCCTCTACTCTGCTGGGCGGGCTGCTCAACGGGATGAATTTGGAGGAAGCCTGTTGGCTGGCGGTACGATTTACCCACCAGGTGATTGAGTCCACCAGAAAATACAGCAAGGATTTCCGCTTCGGGCCAAAGTTTGAGATGCATCTACCCCAGCTGGCAGTAGAGGTAGAAGCGTTCCGCCAGCGTGACGCTGGACCCGATTCGCGGGGTCGGGCAAAGGACATGCCCTCACGTTGTGGGGGAGGCGGGGTTTCTTGACGCGGTTTGTTATGGTTGCTGGCCGAGAGGTTTTTTTGAGTAGGTGGATTGGCGCGGGACTACCGGCAGCTATTTCGCACACCGTAACAGGCGCGATGAAAGAAACCAGCGTGACGCTGGACCCAATTCGCGGGGTCGGGCAAAGGACACGCCCTCACGCTGTGGGGGAGGCGGGGTTTCTTGACGCGGTTTGTTACGGTAGCTGGCCGAGAGGTTTTTTTGAGTAGGTGGATTGGCGCGGGACTGTCGGCGGTTATTGCGCACACCGTAACAGGCGCGACGAAAAACCAGCGTGACGCTGGACCCGATTCGCGGGGTCGGGCAAAGGACACGCCCTCACGTTGTGGGGGAGGCGGGGTTTCTTGACGCGGTTTGTTACGGTAGCTGGCCGAGAGGTTTTTTTGAGTAGTTGGATTAGCGCGGGGTGAGAGAGTTGGGAAGGCACTTTCCTGAGGTGCGGCGAGGAACAAGCAACGAAAAAACGAGATGAAGGGGAGAAACTGAATGGATTATACAACTTATAGTGACGAGGTGTTACAGCCTATTTTTCAGCGATGGCGGAGCCGTTTGCGGCTGACGGAGAGCTGGGATGTGCGCTTGGAGCTGGTGGACGACCCGGCCTTTGTCAAAACCGGCGACTTTAAAATTGACCCTAACGACCGCAAGGCCATTCTTATGCTCAATGCCCGCAATCCCCGGGGGGAGAACCCGGAGGAGGTCATCTGCCACGAGCTGCTGCACCTGAAGCTCTACCCCTTGGACCAGCTCACGGAGACTTTGATTGTCAGCCACTATGTGGAGGGCTCGCCGGAGTACCGGGCTGTGTACCGGCAGTTTATGGAGCACCTGGAGATTACGGTGGAGGAGCTGGCCAAGTGCTGGCTGGCGGCCTTTGGGGAGGACAAGACGCTCTCTTATGGCCGCTGCCGGGAGATGCGGTCGTTTGATGAGCTGTTTGACGGGCTGAATCCCCTGTGAGGTGGGGCTGTGGAGAAGATTGTACAGTATATTGTGGAGAAATACGACCCGGAGGGGCTGATTGTGTACGGCTCCTTTGCGGATGGGAGTCAGAACGAGGGCAGCGACTTTGACGCTCTGGCTCTGACCCGCAAGGCCGGGGCAGGGCATGACGGCTCGGTGGTGGAGGGGGTGGTTCTGGACCTGTTTCTCTACCCGCCGGAGCATTTTGCCGGGGACTTTGACCCCCAGGAGGCGGTGCAGTGCTTTGATGGGAAAATCCTGGTGGACAGGCGGGGCGAGGCTCTTCGGCTGCAGGAACGGGTGAGGGAATACCTGGCCGCGTACCGCCCCAAGGAGCCGGAGCAGGTTGCCCAGGACCTGGACTGGTGCCGGAAAATGGCGGGCCGCTGCGTGCGGGGCGACGCGGAGGGCTTTTACCGCTGGCACTGGCTGCTGCGGGACAGTCTGGAAATTTATTGCGACGCCAGGGGCTGGTACTATTTCGGGCCGAAAAAGGCCCTGGGGGCCATGGAGCGGCAGGACCCGGCGTCCTTTGCCCTTTATTGCAAGGCCTTGAAGGAGATGGACCCGGCGGCGCTGAACGCCTGGGTAGACCGGCTGTGCCGGTTGGACGGAGAAGCCCAGGAGCGCCCATAGCAAAGAGCTGATAAGCAAGGCTCTGGTAAGTGTTCAGAAAAGCTTCGTCCATCTTTTCAACGGTGATCGGTTTTTGGGGACAAAGCTCCTAGAGTCTGTTTTAAAACCGGAGAAATGCTGCCGCCTTTCGAGGATTTTTGATGCCGAAGCCACCATTTCTGGCCAAAACGGAATGTGTTTCGGAGTTTTCAAACAGACTCTAGCCGCCGGAGGCCGTTCCTGCGTCATATACCCTTTCTTCGGACGCGCCTGGGAAGCCCCGGGGCGTTGACAAATGCGGGGATTGCGGTATAATGGGGACAGGGCTTTTCAGGATTTTTGGCTGAGGGGGGCTGCAGGTGAAGAAGCTTCGGCTGGGGGCAGCGGTTATGGCTGTGCTGTTGATTTTCAGCATGGGCGGCCTTGCGGTGTTTGTTGGCAAATATATGGACAGATGCAGGGCGGATAGCTATCAGACAGTCCGCATAGCAAGTACATTTACCAGTATGTATGAAAAGGTAACCGCGATGGTGGAGGATGGCCGTGTGGATGAGGGCGACTTGCGCTGGCTGCAGCAGCAGGCGGCAGTGGCCCTTTATGTGTTCAGCAATTACCCGGTGAAGCATGACATGGGGCCTAATGAGGACTGTGACCACAGTCTGACGTATAAGTTGATTGATTTGCAGGATATTGTCTTTAAAATCCATGATGGCGAGCATATTTCGGCGCACATTTTTCAGGCGCTGGACCGGAACGGCCTGGTTTCTTTTTTAGAGGAAATGTCCCGTGTGAGCGGGGAATGGCTGGAAACCCATGAGGGAGTGGGGCCCTTTGACGGCAACGCGCTCTATGAGGAGCTGAGAAGGGTCTGCGCGGAATAGCGGCCGCTTGCGGACAGTGAGAGGGCGGTGGGGATTTTTTCAGACAAGCCCTGGTTACATCCGGCGGAGTTGTGATTCTTTTGCCGGGAAGGGCTTTGCGGACAGTGGCGTGAGGAAAGGAGCCTGCTATGATTCGATATTTTCTTTTTGACCTGGACGGCACCCTGAACGACACCGGCCCGGGCATTACCGGCTGTGTGCAGTATGCCCTGGACCGGCTGGGCTGGTCCCCCCAGACGGAGGACTTTCTCAGGCAGTTTGTGGGGCCGCCGCTGCTCCACTCCTTTATGACCTTCTGCCATATGGACGAGCCTGCCGCCCAGCAGGCCATTGCCCTTTACCGGGAACGCTACTGGGCCTGGGGCGTGAACCAGAGCCCCCTTTACCCCGGGGTGGAGGGGATGCTCCGGCGGCTGGGCTGTGTAGCGGCGTTGGGGGTGGCGACCTCCAAGAATGAGGAGGGCGCCCGGCGGATTTTGGCCATGCGGGGAATCGAGGCGTTCTTTTCTGTGGTGGTGGGCGACGACGGTTCCCGGCCCTCCAAGGCGGAGGTGGTGGGGGAGGCCCTGAGGCTTCTGGGCAGTCCCCCGGCGGAGCAGGTTGTGATGATTGGCGACCGCCGCTTTGACATAGAGGGGGGCAGGGCCTGGGGCCTGCGGACCATAGGAGCGGAATATGGCTATGCCTCGCCGGGAGAGCTGAAAGCGGCGGGGGCGGACTGGCTGGCGGAGAGCGTTCCCCAGTTGGAGGAGCTGTGCGCCGGACTGGCCGGCGGGAAAGGAGCGGAAAAATGAGCGGCGCAAAACGGATTCTGGTGGTTGTGGACATGCAGAACGACTTTATTACCGGGCCTTTGGGCACCCCGGAGGCCCGGGCCATTGTGCCCCGGGTGAAGGAGAAGATTCGGGGCTTTGAGGGGCCGGTGCTCTTTACCAAGGACACCCATGGGGCGGACTATCTGCAAACCCAGGAGGGGCGGCTGCTGCCTATACCCCACTGTGTCAGCGGGACGGCCGGCTGGGAGCTGGAACCCGGCATAGAGGCCCTGCGGGAGCAGACTGCCATTGAGAAGGGGAGCTTCGGGTCTTTGGGGCTGGCGGATGTTCTGCGGGAGTATCAGAGGCGGTGGGGCCTGGAAAGAGTAGAGGTGGTGGGCCTGTGCACTGACATCTGTGTGATCTCTAATGTGATGATTCTTAAGGCGGCGCTGCCGGAGGTCCCTGTTGTGGTGGACGCCAGCTGCTGCGCGGGGGTGACGCCGGAGAGCCACCGGCGGGCGTTGGAGGCTATGCGCGCCTGCCAGGTGCTGGTGGAGGAGCCTGCCCGGTAAAGCCGGCGTTTTTCAGGCAGCACAGCCCGAAGACTGGCCAATGGAATTTGCTTGGGCTTTTTCTGTCGGATTGTTTGATTTCGCTTGCCAATGGCCGGGTGGTTCGGGCGCCATTGGGACAATGTGGTGAAAAAATAGGCTGGGCAGCTCGGGCGCAATTTTTGTGTGGGGCTGCTTTAACAGAGAACGCCGGGAGCTGGGGGTTGAAGCCAGGGAAATCAGCGACTTTCCTGGCATTCCCCCTGCTCCCGGCGCGGTTTGCGGGAAAAGCGGGACGTGGGTTATTATAAAAAAAGACGAAATTATAGTCACGGGTGGTGTACGCTAATGGTATGGGCTACCTCTCAAGAGGTCTGAAATGGACTTGTTAAGTGTGCTGACTGTACTGCTGCCGGTAGCAGTACAGTCGCTGCTTTCTTAAAAGCTTTATGCCACAACAGTCTCTATTGTCATACGCTAGCCGTGAAAGGGTATGGCAGCGGCTACCTCTCGAGAGATACTCAAAGGGTCTTTTCAAGTGTGCTGACCGTATTGCAACCTGTAAACGGCTCAGCCGCTGC
>NZ_JBQISV010000089.1:0-8711 GCF_056800975.1 Acutalibacter sp. | reverse complement strand
GACCTTAGAGCTTGTACCGACAGAATATTGCATCAGTCTTACCGGCAAATACCGCCGTTGACATGGCTGCAAAGCCTGGTGGAGTGGCGAGACTATGAACAGGGCCTTGTTTTAAAACCGGAAACTGCTGATTTTGGGGCCAAAAATGAGTGGTTTTTAAGAGAAAGAAACCGCATTTTTGCCGCTGAAAGTGCCGTTTCTGGTCAAAACAGACCGCGCTTCGGGGGGTTCAAACAGGCTCTGGTCTGACTGTCCGGGTTTTGCGCCTTGTCAAAATGACGCTCGAAACTTCAAATCGTATCCGTACATGTTCTTATCCCCGCCGGCAAAAAAGGAAGGGAAGCCAGAGCTCTGGCCTCCCTTCCTTTTGTATTTTCCTGAACCTGCCCAGCATCTGCTCCCACAATGCCAGACGCTGGGCTTTTGAATCCCGCCGGCCCCTTCGGACGTCTGCCTCCTGAGTCTGTTTTGAAGCCTGAGAAACGCTGAATTTGCGGCCAAAAACCAGCGGTTTCAAGAGAAAAAACGGCATTTTTGTCGCTGAAAGCTCCCGTTTCTGGTCAAAACAGACCGTACTTCGGAGGTTTCAAACAGGCTCCAGGCCGCAGGGCAGGCGGAGCTAACAAACCCGCCTCTCCTCCGCCAGCCGCTCCTCTCTCCGCTGGCTCTCATACAGCTCCCAAAAGCGGCCTCTGTTCTCCAACAGCTGGTGAAAGCGGCCCTCCTCCACCACGCGCCCGGCCTCCATAACCAGAATGCGGTCCGCGTTCTCAATGGTAGACAGCCGGTGGGCCACGGTCACTGCCGTCATGCCTGCCGACACCCGGTCCAGGCACTCCTGCACCTCCTTCTCCGTGGCAGAGTCCAGAGCCGCCGTGGCCTCGTCCAGCAGCAGCACAGGAGCGTTTTTCAGCAGGGCTCGGGCAATGGCCACCCGCTGCCGCTGCCCCCCGGAGAGCTGGCTGCCCCACTCCCCCACCTGGGTGTCATAGCCCTGGGGCAGGGTCAGAATAAAGTCGTGGATGCCCGCCGCTTTCGCCGCTGCCTCCATTTCCTCCGCTGTGGCCTCGGGCCGGGCCATGCGCAGATTGTCGCCAATACTGCCCGCAAACAGCGTACACTCCTGGGGGACATAGGCGAACAGGCTCCGGATGGCCCGCAGGGAAAGCCCGCCGCCTGGCTGGCCAAAGTACCGCACCTCTCCCGCTGTGGGCGTGAAGAAGCCCTCCATCAGCCGGATGACCGTGGACTTGCCCCCGCCGGAGCCGCCCACAATCGCCAGATGCTCCCCCCGGCGCAGGGTCAGGTCCAGGCCGTCCAGCACAGGGGCCCCGCCCTCATAGGCAAAGCCCACTGAGCAAAACTCCACCGCCATGTCCCCGCCGGCGTCCTCTACTGTCCCGCCCTTTTCCAGGTCCTCCAAGGGCTGCTCCAACAGGCTGTGCACCCGCTCCATAGAGACCAGAGTGGGTTGGCTCAGCAGCAGGTAGGTGCTCAGCCGGTAGATGGAGTCCGCCATCATGCCCATCAAAGTGGCGTTGAACACCGCCCTGCCCAGGCTCAGCTCCCCCGACCCCAGCAGAATGCCGATGATAAAGCCTACTGCCTGGGCCGACTGGGCGAAGAAATCCACCACCCCATAGGTGACGCCGATAATGTTCTGATACTTCATCCGCTTCTCCTTGATGATGCGGCACATCCTGTCATAGCGCTGGGCCATCACCTGGTGGAGCACAAACACCCGCACCACCGGAATAGCCCGCAGGGCCTCGATGAGAAAGGAGGCCGAGTTGGCAATCTCCTCCTTTGCCACAGCCTCCTGACGCTTTGCCAAAGGGTTGAGCCACAGGGAGAGCAGCAGGTTCACCCCGCCGTAAAGCACGCCCGCCAGGGCAATGCGCCAGTCGTTCACCAGCAGCATGATCAGGGTGACTGGGAACACCACCCCAAACCGGATCAAGTTTGTCACCGAAAAGGAGGCAAACGCGTTGCGCACCGCCCGGTTGGCGTCTCCCCGCAGGCGGGTGAGGTAGTCGCCGGTCTTGATTTTTGTCAGGGACTGGTAGGGCATGTGGTTGATATGATAGAACATGCTCTTGTAAAGCTGAACCGTGCCGAACTCTGCGGCAGTGGTCTGCAGGTAGCTGCCGGCAATCACCGGGGGCACCAGCAGCACAAACAGCGCCAGCATTCCCAGCAAAGTGAGCATCAGGCTGCCCTGCCGCGCCCCAGTGACCAGGTCGATGAGGGCCTGGTTCACATAGGGCAGGGCAAACAGCAGCGGCAGCTCGCAGGCTCCCAGCAGCAGGCCGGCCACATACTTTCCTTTGGCCGGGCCCAGGTAGACAAAGCTCTTTTTATACAGCGCAAGCCGGGAATTCTTCCTCATTCCTCCACCTCCACCAGGCCCTGCAGCCTGCACATCTCATAATATTTCCCCTTGCGGGCCAGCAGGGCGGCAGGCGCGCCTTCCTCTGCCACCCGGCCCTCCTCCATGCAGTAGATCCGGTCCACGTCCCGCACCGTGCTCAGCCGGTGGGCGATAATCACCGCCGCCCGGCCCCGCAGCAGCTTATCCAGGCCCTTCTGCACCCCCCTCTCTGTCTCCAGGTCCAGCGCGGAGGTGGCCTCGTCCAGCAGCACCAGCGGGGCCTCCTTCACCATGGCCCGGGCAATGCACAGCCGCTGCTTCTGTCCCCCGGACAGGCTGAGCCCACCCTCCCCGATGGGGTGGTCCATGCCGTCGGGCCAGCTGCTTACCAGGTCCCACAGCTCCACCTCCTGCAGCACGGCCTGACACTGGGCCCGGGTGAGCCCCGGCCGGCCGTAGGCCACATTTTCGTACACTGTGCCGTCAAACAGAATGGGCTCCTGAGTGACAATGGCCATGCGGGACCGCAGGGCGTCGGGCTTCCAGTCTGAGGTGTCCAGCCCGAACAGCCGCAGCGAGCCCTCCTCGGGGTAGTAGAACCGGCACAGCAGCCGCACAAGGGTGGACTTGCCGCAGCCGCTGGGCCCCACCACCGCCACCTTCTCCCCTGCCCGTATGCGCAGGTCCAGGCCCTGCAGCACCCGGCTCCCCCGGTCGTAGGAGAAGGAGAGGCCCTGGGCCTCGCAGGCCAGCTCCTCGTCCACCGGCAGACCCATCAGCCCGGGCAGCTCGTCGGGAATGTCGATGACCTCATAATACCGCTGAGCGCAGGCAGTCACATGGCGCACCGTGCTGAACATGTAGTCTGACTGAGAAAACGCGTCGGTGATGTAATTGCTCATGGTGACAAAGGCGATGAAGGCCCCCACCGTCAGCCTCCCCGAGGTCACCAGCCAGGAGCCCACCAGAAACAGGCACATGGTCTGAACCACGTTCGCCAGGTACTTCACCCCGGTCATGCGGCGGTTCAGCTTTTCCGTGCGGACGGCCAGCTGGTACAGCTCCCCGGCGGCCTGGTCAAAGGACTGCTGAAAGTGCTTCTGGGCCCCAAAGGCCTTTACGGTCAGCGAGCCGGTAATCACATCCGCCACCATGCTCATGGCCTCTCCGGCGTCGTCCATAGAGCGTTTACTCTGGGCCTGAATGGGCTTGCTGATCGCGCTGACCAGCCCCAGAGACAGGGGGAGAATGACCACATAGGCCAGAGACAGCTGCCAGGACATAAAAATGCAGGCCAGCAGCCCGAACACCCCGGAGAAGATCAGCCGGGAGAAGTTGCTGACATGCCCGGCGGAAAAGGTGCTCAGCAGGTCGATATCACTGTTGAGCCGGGTGGCCACGTCGCCGGTGCGGAAGTGATGCCCCAGCACCGAGGGCTCTCCATGGGTGAGCTTGCGGAAGGCCCTGGCCCGGACCTCCACAAACATGTTCTCGGTGATGCGCCCGATAATGTGGTAGTGCACTGCCGTGCGGGCCCCGTCCAGCAAAATGAACACCGCCATCAGGGCAGCGGCAAACAGCATGTCGTTCACCAGCCCTGCCAGGCCAAAGTCCACCGCCTTGCCCCAAAAGGCCGCGGCCAGCATCTTCAGCACCCCGGACGCCAGAGAGATGCCCACAATGGTGAGAATGCCCGGCAGATACTTCTTGTTGTCCACATAAAACCGCAAAAGAGGGTTCATGTCCATAGTTATTCTTCCTCCTCCGGCAGCAGGGGCAGGTTCTTGACCGCTTTGCCGCCCTGGGTTATCCACAGCTGCACCAGCCCATGCCCGGCCCACTTCTTTTGCAGATACGCCCGGTTCTTTTGCCAGCCCGCCCGGAAGTCCGGCTCGGTCTGCAGCCGGTCATAGCTGCGCTTTGCCGCTGGGTAGTGGATGGCCCTGGCCTGCCGCCCCAGCACATATTTTGCCCCATGCTCTGAGAGCTGAATGCCAAAGTCATTGTCCTCACAGCCCCAGGTGCAGAAGAAATCGTCAAAGGCTACGCCGTTCTCCCGTATAAACGCCGTGGGCACTGAGAAGTGCATGCTCCACAGCACAATCCAGGGGGCGGGCCACCGCCACAGCTGGTCCCCTACCACATAGTCCCGCTCCCGGCCGTCCTTCATGCCCCGGCTCTCCATCACGTCCGCAGCCTCGTCGGGGCTGTGGGTGTCAATGATCCGCCGCATCTCCTCCAGGTCTGAGGTCAGGTCGTTGCCGTAGATATAGCCGATGCACACCATTTTGGGCCCATGCTCCTGGTAGAGCCGCCAGTGCTCCCCAAGGCACCCGCTGGTGGCAATAACCCCGCAGTCCAGAAACAGGCAGAGCTCCCCCCTGGCCGCCTGAATGCCCATATTCCGGGCCTGGCCGGGGCGAAAGCCCTTGTCCTCCTGCCAGAAATGCCGGACCTCCATCCGGCCCTCATATTCCCCTGCCACAGCCTTCATGTCCACCGCAGAGCCGTCGTCGCACACCAGAACCTCCAGGTCCTCCAAGGGGAAATCAGAGCCCAGAATGGAGTCGAGGGTCATGCGCAGCTCCTCCGGGTTATTGTAGACAGGGATAATGACGCTGAGCTTTTTCATAGGTTCGTCCTCCTTTTGTTGTGGTTTGAAGCCATTTTACCAAAGCCGGCCTGGCTGTGCCCGGCATTTTCAGGCCGCTTTCAGCGAAAAGTATAGCAAATCTCAAAGGAAATGCAATGGGTTTTGCATGAACGGTCAAAAAACGGGCCATTTTGGTCAGCCGAAGAGGTAGCATGAGACAAAAACGCCCGCCTGGGTCCCCCCAAGCGGGCAGCTTTTATTTCAACAGAATCACCGTGTGGAACAGCCCGGCCTCCTGGTCATAATACTGGCGCAGCTCCCCCCCATAGCCCTTGACCACAGCGCCCACGCTTTTCATGCCCAGCCCGTGACGCTCCGGGTCCGGCTTGGCGCTGCGCCAGCCGCCCTGGCCGTCGCTCACCGGCGGGGCGGCGCAGGTGTTCACCAAGCTGACCATGAGCGCGCTCCCTGGCCGGCTCCCCACAAACAGCTCAAGCGAGGCCTCCGCTCCGCCCTCCGCAGCCTCTACCGCGTTTTCCAGCAGGTTGGCAAACAGGGCCGTCAGGTCGCTGTGGCTGAGAAAGTCCACCGACCCGTCCCGCACGTCCGCGGCAAACCGAACGCCCTTTTTCTGGCACAGCTCCTGATACCGGCACAGAATCACATCCAGCACCGGGTGGCCGCAGATGCGCACCCGGTTCCGCAGGGCGGGCGAATTTTCCAGCTCCTGGACATACCGGGCCACTGCGCTGTTCCCGGTTGTACCCGCCAGGTCCCGCAGCGCGCCCAGGTGCTTGCGGATATCATGGATGAGCACCCGCTGGCGGTTGTACTGCTCCTCCAGCATCTGATAGTAGTTTTCCTCTGTCCGCCGCTTCTGCCGCAGCAGCTGGCCGGACATTCTCCGCAGAGTCAGCCGCCGGCTGATGCGGCAGCCCAGGTAGATGAACAGGTTTTCCAGCGCCACAATCAGCACCCCCGACAGCACAACAGACCCCACGGTCAGGGGCAGGTCCACAATGAGAACGATAAACGCCATAATAAGCAGAATGAACAGCGTCAGCATGGAAAAGCAGGTGAGCAGCAGCGGGGCCGGGTCCGCCTCCTCCCGAAGACGGCGGGGCTCCAGCCAGGCCAGCAGCCGGGTATAGCCCTGATAGAGCAGCCGGGCCCCGAAAATCAAGGCCATAAAACCCAGGCTGAGGGCAAGGGTCTCCTTCATCAGCGCATCGCCTCCACATACAGCAGATAGGCGTCCCGGAACTCCTGGGCCCGCCGCCTGGCCAAATAGGCGGTGCAGCTGCCCCCGGGGAATTCCAGGGTGACAAGGGTGGAGGTGTAGGCCCGCACATAGCGCATGTTGACAATATAGCTGCGGTGGGTGCGGGTAAAGCAGCCGATTTCCAGCAGCTTCTCCCAGTGCTTCATCCCCTGGGTGGAGGGGTATGCCTGGTCCGTGGTCCGCACCAGCACCCGCCTGCCCTGGGCCTCTGCCATAACGATCTCATGGGCGCTGCGGGTAACGGCCCCCTCGCCGGTCTCAATGACCACAGGCCGGGTATCGGCGGCCAGCTGCCAGAGGGCGTCCTTCATGTTGCGGAACAGCCGGGCCTTGTCCACCGGCTTGGAGAGATAGCGGAACACATGAAAGCGCATGGCGTCGTCCAGATACCCGTCATGGGCGGTGACGATGAATATTTTGCAAAAGGGATGGCGTTCCTGCAGCCGGGCCCCGGCCTGTATGCCGCTGAGCCCTGGCATCTCCACATCCAGAAAGGCCACGTCCAAAGGCTGCGAGGCGGGCCCGCACTCTCCGGCAAGCAGGTCGTTGGCCGAGGAATAGGCTTTATACTCGGGCTGGGCCAGCCCGCAGGCTGTAAAAAATTCCCGCAGACAGTCCCCCAACAGAGCGGGAACAGCAGGGTCGTCGTCGCAAAAGACGATACGCATGGTGGAACGCTCCTTTCTGTATATATGGCCTGACGCCGGCCTCCACCCATGACAGACGCTGCGCCGGGCACAGCGCGGAATCTGCTTGAAGAAAGCCGGTGCTTTTGCAAGGGAAAAGGCAAGCCGTTCAGGGCTCCTTCTCATGTCCGCCTGAGGGCATGAGAGCATAACTCCAAGCAGCTTTGCGTCTTGGGAAATGGATTACGCCATTTCTTCACCCGCTTCGCTGGTTTGGCTATACTGAAATATCCTGCGGATATTTTAGCACACCTGGCGGTGGGCAAGCCGTGGAGCCGCGAAGCAACACGCTACTGGCATCTACACTTTTGGTTTGTTCCCGCGCAGTGCAGTTTGTGGTTATTATAGCATACGCTGGCAGAATTGTCGAGCAGGCTCGGGGCCGGGGCTGGTTTTTGAGAGGGATATAGGGGGAGCCCATCCACAATCTTTGCCCGGCGCTACCTTAAGTTTTTTGGGAATTGGTCGATACTATAGATATGGGGTAAAATGCAAGCTTGGCCCAGGCCATGAAAATTTGTGGCTGGGCTGAGGTTTTGCCAAATGCTTTTGAAGACTACAGAGAGGGGAGGGGCCGGAAGATGAGCCGTCTTACTATGGCTGTATGCATTCCGACCTATGAACGGCGAGATATCGTCGAGGACTTTTTGAATAATTGCTATGACGCATATACAGCGGCTGGGATCGATTTATATTTCTACGATTCCAGCATAGGAGACGAGACCCAGTCTCTGATTCAGGACTGGCTCCCCAAAGGACGGCTGTACTATGTCCGCATGCCGTCTGACATGCACCCCAACACGAAGGCCTACAGGATATTTCAGGGCTATGGGCTGGAAAAGGCGTATGATTTTGTGCTGTTGTCCTCGGATGGGCTGCAGCACAAAAAGGACTTGATTTCTCAGACAATGGAATGCCTGGACCTAAAATATGATATGGTCATATTGGATTGGATTAGCGGAAGGGATCGCGCTGGTCAATCTATCGATGATTTGGATGAGATGATGACTTTGTCCGCATATCATATGGCTTCATTTGGGGCTGTGGTCCTTAATACTCATACCATGCTGCACGATGTAGACTGGGCGTCCTACGAGAAACGCTTTTTGAAGGAGCCTTTGATCCCTTGGTCCCACGTCTGCTACTATTTTGAGAGAGCTGCGGAGTTGGATGGATTCCATTGTTTCGTTCTGTCACTGCCTTTTCGTTCCGTGCGGTTTTCCATGTACAAAAAGGACTCCGTTTGGACGGAATCGGTCTTTTCTTACGTTTGTGAGGGCTGGGTGCAGGTAATCGAAGGTCTGCCAGAGCGCTATATCCATAAAGACAAAGTAATCCAGGAGTTTTCCCGGGACTATTTCTCCAACTCCGAATGCTTTTTGCAGTATAGAAGACGGGGATTATTTTCTTATGGATTATGCAAAAAGTATTGGGGCGTCTGGAAAAAAGTCACTCCTGTTTCCAGGCTTTCTCTGCTGGCAATCGCTTTGCTGCCCAGAAAATGGCTGAATAGAGCATATCGGCTGGACTTCCAGAAAAGGCTCTCCCAGTTAAAAAAGTTTTGCGCGTCGCATTCCAAAATAGTCATATATGGCAAGGGCACTCAGGGATATCTGTATGGAAAGTTTCTCATGGACCAGCACCTGAAGCTGGACGGTTTCTGCGTCTCCCACTCTGTGTCTGAGGGGGAACAATTTATGGGGTATCCGGTGCGTACATTTACCAAGCCAGAAGATGGCGGTGGGGAAATCGGGTATATTATTGGCGTTGCCTCTGGCA
>NZ_JBQISV010000088.1:0-8735 GCF_056800975.1 Acutalibacter sp. | reverse complement strand
CCAGGGAAAAGGGCTTGCCGGTACTCCTGCCGAGAAAGGCTGAAACAAAAAAGAAAACTAAAAATAATATTATTTTTTCTTCCAGCGGCCTGCTAGCAGCCGGTAAATTCAGAGGAAGGGGATTACCGGTACTCCTGCCGAGAAAGGCTGAAACAAAAAAGAAAATTAAAAATAATATTATTTTTTCTTCCAGCGGCCTGCTAGCAGCCGGTAAATTCAGGGGGAGGGGCTTGCCGGTACTCCTGTCGAGAAAGGCTGAAACAAAAAAGAAATCGCGTTCAAAACCCTTTGCGGGTTTGCTATCCTGAAATATTCTGGGGACATTCTTGCACAGGAAAGCGGCCCCGCCCAGAGGGAGGAAATCACCCCTTCGCCTCTACCAGAGGGAGCTGCACCGTGGCCACGAACAGGTCTCCGTCTGTGCGCACAAAGAACTGGCCCCCGCAGGCCTCGGTAAAGCTTTTGGCAATGGACAGCCCCAGGCCGCTGCCCTCGGTGGTGCGGTTCTGGTCGCCCCGCACAAAACGGGCGGTCAGGTCCTCGCCGTTCATGGTGATCTCTGTTTTCGACACATTGCGGACGCTCACCTGGGCCATTCCCGACTGGGCCGAAAGGGTCACATACACCCGGGAGCCCTCCAGGGAGTATTGGGCGCAGTTGCGAATCAGGTTCTGAAACACCCGGTACAGCCGCTGGCCGTCCGCGTGGACAGTCATGGGCGCGTCGGGAATGTCTACCCGCCACTGTAACTGAGAGCGCTGCACCGTCTCCTCCATCTCCGCAAAGGTCTGCTGCAGCAGCCGCCCGATGTCCAGGTCCGCCAGGTTCAGGCTGATGTTGCCTGTGGCTGCTTTCGACACCTCGAACACGTCCTGCACAATGCTGTTCAGCCGCTGGGTCTTCTGGCTGAGGATGTTCACATAGTCTCTGGCCGTGTCCGGCAGGCCGGGCTCCTTTTTCAGCAGCTCCACATAGCTGATGACAGAGGTCAGGGGGGTCTTGATGTCGTGGGACACATTGGTGATCAGCTCGATTTTGGTGCGGTCGGCTTTGGTGCCCTCCTCCACCGCTTTTTGTACGCCGGTGCGGATCATGTTCAGCTGCATGGCGCAGTCGTACAGGTTGCTGGTGGGGGGCACATGGTTCACCGCGTTCAGGTCGCCGCCGTACATTTCCGTAATCTGGTCCATGAGCAGGTGCCAGTCCCGCAGGTCCCGCTTCAGGGCCAGAATGTACCACCACACCGTGCCCACCACGGCGGCAGTGGCAATCAGGGGGATGGTCAGGGCCAGCTTGTCCCGGATGGGGGCGGGCCTGCCGGAAAGGAGATTCATGACGGCAACAAAGCCCGCCGCGCCCAGAGCCGCCAGGGCCAGCACAATCAAAATGGTGCTGTACACCCGGCGCACCGCCCGCTGCTCAAAGGTGGTCATGTCCCCATAGCGGTTGACCCGCACCAGAATGGAGTGGATGATGTTGTGGCCGAAAAACCGGTGGTTGCGGCCCACGTCCAGGCACAGCAGATAGACCGCCAGCACCCCGGCCACGCAGAACAGAAACAGCCGCTCCGTGCCGGTCCAGCCAAGCAGGCTTCTGCCCAGCAGAAAAAGCAGCCCCAAAGCCAGCAGCTTTGCCTCCACCCAAATCCGGCCCAGCCCCCGGGCTACCATGCCCTCAAAGGCCCGGCGGTCCCGGCGGAAGGCAAAGATCAGGGTGAGGGCTGTGATGAGAATGGCCGCCGCGCAGCCGATTTTCAGCCCGTATTCATACACAAGGTTCTCGCCCCCAGGGGTCTGGGTATACTCCCACACGCCGGCGGCTTCGTTATAACGCTCCTGCAGGCTGGGGGGGACGGTGGCGGCAAAGTCCTGCACGCTCCCGGCGGCGTATTCCAGCATACCCGGGTTGACCAGCACCAGCGCCGCGAACACCGCCGCCAGACAGCAGGCGCACAGCACCAGCAGCAGGCAGGCCCAGGAGAGAAGTCCCTTAAAGGTGTTCGTGCTTTTCAAATTTGTATCCAATGCCCCACACCACCTTCAGATATTCCGGCTCGCTGGGGTTGATCTCAATTTTCTCCCGAATGCGCCGGATGTGTACCATCACAGTATTTTCTGTAGAATAGGCCGACTCGTTCCATATCTTGCTGTAAATCTCCTCGGCAGGGAAGATGCGGCCCGGGTTGCGCATGAGCAGCTCCACGATCTTGGTCTCGGTGGCGGTGAGCTTCACCGGCTCCTCGTCGGCATACAGCACATGCTCGTCCAGATGAAAGCGCAGCCGCCCGTTGATAATCACGTTCTCTCCCTGCGAGTTGATGTCGCCCAGGCTGGTGTAGCGCCGCAGCTGAGACTTGACCCGGGCTGCCAGCTCCTGGGGGTTGAAGGGCTTGGTGACATAGTCGTCGGCCCCCATAGAGAGGCCCAGCACCTTGTCGCTGTTCTCGCTTTTGGCGGAGAGGACGATGATGGGCAGGTTTTTGCCCTCGCGGATGCGCATAATGGCAGAGAGGCCGTCCAGGCGGGGCATCATCACATCAATAATAATAAGGTGGATGTTGCGGGTAGCCACCAGGTCCAGGGCCTCCATGCCGTCGTAGGCCTTATAGACGAAATAGCCCTCGGCCTCCAGGGTGAGGGCGATGGCGCGGACGATTTCCCGGTCGTCGTCGACCACGAGAATATTTTTGTTTTCGGGTTCCATAGAGGGGGCCTCCTTGTACAGGTTGGTTTTAGTATAGAGGGGAATTCTTAAGAAAGGGGGCGGAAAATCTTACGAAAATCATACATCATCCGGCGGCAAAAATCAAGGGGGGCTATCGCGGGCGGGAGGAGAACAGATTGCGCGGTCCTCCGACTTGCGCGGTGCGCAAGTCGCCGAGTTCGCGTTGCGAACTCTTGTGTGTTGAAACCTCTAAGGAAAGCAAATTACGCGGTCCAGGGGCGTTAGGCCCCTGGCGGATTCTTAAGGCAGAGCCTGCGAGTTCACTTCGTGAACTCGGCCGCCGGAGGCGACCTTGACCTTGAACTTAGGCGGCGCAGACAACAAAGGGGCGAGGTACAAGTCCACCTAACGAGAGCGGTGGGAACGGAGTAAAGCTGCGCCGCCGTGGCACCTAGCGAGGTCGACCAAAGGGAGACCAGCGGCCTGTTAGCAGCCGGTAAATTCAGGAGAAAGGGCTTGCCGGTACTCCCGCCAAGAGAATCTGAAACAAAAAAGAAAATAAAAATAATATTATTTTTTCTCCCGCCCCCCCGCCCCAAAATACCAACCCCGAAGAAGCCTATGCGTAGTAAAAGCGATAGTAAAAGCGATAGTAAAAGCAAGAGGGAAAACGAGAGCAAAAACGCAGCGCATTCGATAGGAGAAACGATAGACATATAAGATAAAGAAGAAGAAAAAGAAAAAGAAGAAGACATTCCCCCAAACCCCCAAAGGGGGCTTTCCCATCTCCATTCTCTTTTTGTTTTTTAAAAGAAACCCAAGCCCCCTGTTCTTAAACCAGCCCCCTGCCTCATACCCTGTAAGAGAAAGGCGGGATAACCATGAGCAAAGCGACGGCGTTTCTCAAACGGAGCTGGCCGGCGCTGGCAGTGGCCGCAGTGGCCCTGGCCCTGGGCGCGGCGGCGTTGTGGGAGCTTGCGGGCCGGCAGAGGGAGAGCGTGGCGGCCAGCGCCGGGGTCACCAACTGGGGCCTGAGCTTTCAGCAGGAGGGCCAGCCCCCCACGGCCAACGCCACGGCGGACTATCTGGCCCAGTTCGACAGCGTCTACTGCGTGCCCACTGAGGAGAAAATCCTCTACCTCACCTTTGACGCGGGGTTTGAGAACGGCAACACCGAAAAAATTCTCGACGCCCTGAAAAAGCACGGGGCCAAAGCCACGTTCTTTCTGGTGGGGAATTATTTTGAGACCCAGCCCGACCTGGTGCGCCGCATGGCGGCGGAGGGCCACACCGTGGGCAACCATACCTACAGCCACCCCGACATGTCGAAAATCAGCGGCCGGGAGAGCTTCCGGCAGGAGCTGGAAAAAAACGAGGCCCTGTACCAGCAGACAGTGGGGGAGGAGATGCCCCGGCTCTACCGCCCGCCCCAGGGGAAGTTCTGCGAGAGCAACCTGAAAATGGCCCAGGAGCTGGGCTACAAAACCGTGTTCTGGAGCCTGGCCTATGTGGACTGGTATGAGAACGACCAGCCCACCCCCCAGCAGGCCTACAACAAGCTGCTGCCCCGGGCCCACCCAGGGGCTGTGGTGCTGCTGCACAGCACCTCCAAGACCAACGGGGACATTATGGACGACCTGCTGGGCAGATGGGAGGAGCTGGGCTACAGCTTCGGGGACCTGGGGGCCCTGCTGGGAGAAGAGCAGGAGGCTCCGCCGGATTTTCAGAGCCTTTACGGGGCGGGCTGACAAAAGAAATTTCTCCGGCGGCTTGATTTTTTGCCGCCCCCGGGTGTATACTGGTGCTGGGTGATGCTTCGTGTTCAAGAAAAAACAATCTCTGCCCTTCGGGCGTTCCATTGCGCCGGACTGCTCCTACTGCTGCCGCAACGGCGGGGTCCAGGGCGCGCCGGTGTGCGCGCTGGGCCGCAGGCCCGGCCCAGAGGGGGGCTGCCCCAAGTTCCGCTACGACCCCCTGGCCCGCCGGCCCCGGCCAGCCCCCAGCCTGCGCCCCGGGGGCTGGGACCCTGAGGACTTCAAGCTATAAGAACTTGTGCCAACAGGAGTTTGCACCTGCCTTTTGGGCGAATTTCACGGTTGGCTGTGTTGCAGACCACTCACGGGATTGCCTGCGGATTTGCGCCTTGGCAACAGCAAAATTTGCTCGAAAATACAGGCATAAATCTGATTGGTACAAGTTCTAAAAAAAGCGCTCTCCGGTCCGCCGGAAAGCGCGTTTTTCTTTTTCTGACCAGTGAAGCGGGGCGAAAGCCTCCACACTGCGGCCAGCCCCGCCATTCTCTCGACTGCCGCGAAGCCTGCCGCAGTCAGCCGCACAGACGATAATTTTGACCGGCGAGGGGCACCAAGCCTCCACACCCCCGCTCCCGGACCCCAGAGAGCCCCTACAGGGCCCCTCCCGGCTGGCAGGAGGGGGTAGAACCCCGCCGCCCCGTCACCGGCCTTAGAGAGCCTCTCAGGGCCTGCTATGGTTGGCAGGAGCAGGAGTGTCAGAGTTGGCCTTGCAATGGCTGGCGGGGGCCTCCTTCTGTCGGGCAAACGCCGGGAGAGCGGGTAAACGCCGGGAGAGGCAGGCGAACGTCGGGGGAGAAGACTGTCCCCCCAACCCCAACACGTGGCCAGCCGCCCATTCTCTCGACTGCCGCGAAGCCTGCCGCAGTCAACCGCACAGGCGGTTATTTTGACCAGCGAGGGGCACCGGGTGTCCACACTGCGGCCAGCTGCCCATTCTCTCGACTGCCGCGAAGCCCGCCGCAGTCAACCGGCACAGGCGGTTATTTTGACCGGCGAGGGGCACCGGGTGTCCACACTGCGGCCAGCCCCGCCATTCTCTCGACTGCCGCGAAGCCTGCCGCAGTCAGCCGCACAGGCGGTTATTTTGACCAGCGAAGGGTCCCAAGCCTCCATACCCCCATTTCCGGCCCCGGAGAGCCCCTACAGGGCCCCTCCCGGCTGGCAGGAGGGGCAGAGCCCCGCCGCCCTGTCACCGGCCTTAGAGGGCCTCTCAGGGCCTGTTCTGGCCGGGGGTGTTTTTGTGTGCCCTCAGGGTTTGGCGGTGGCCCCAATGGACGCCGATATGCCCCACGCCCAGCAGGGCTGCTGCCAGGAGCATCCACAGCACCCGGCCATAGAGCCCCAGCAGCAGGAAAGCCGCTACCGGCAGCACGGCCCCGGGCAGGGGGACGCCCAGCAGGCTGCGGTAAAGGTCCTCTGGCTGGCGGGGGCTGCGGAGATACCTCAGCCACCACAGCTCATAGAGGAGCATCAGCAGCAGCGAGGCGGCAAGCCATAGGCTCCAGGGGGACCAGGGGCGCAGGTTGAAGTCAGTGAAGACCAGGGCGCAGCAGGTGACAGCGGCCTGCCCCAGCCGTTCCAGCAGGACCAGCCCCCGGTTCTCCCCCTGGGCGGTGCAGCCCTGGGGCATATGCCGGGCCCACAGCAGGCTGGGGACCAGGAGCATGGCCAGCCAAATGGCCCCGATGTAGGAAAAACCCAGACGTCCCATGCTGTCCCTCTACTTGAAGTAGAGCATGTTGTTCAGCAGCCGGTCCTGGGGGCCGTAGAGCCACTGACCGTTCACATACAGGTTGGTAGAGCCGCCGCCGTCCAGGTTGACAGCGGACTGACAGCCCTGAGCGGCCATGATCTGGGACATTTCATACAGGCTGCCCACTGCGGTGAGAATGACCAGGTTCCCGTCATACCGCACGCCGATGCACACCCGGCGCACCCCCAGGCCGGTGTCCAGGGTGGCGAAGCCCTCTTGGGCATAGGTGGAGCTGTTGCCGTAGGGCGCGCCGTTCTCCACGATTTTGGGGCCCACGCCCAGAGAGAGGAGGATGTCCTGGGAGTCCGCGCCCTCATACTCCACCGAGAGCTCCATGTGGGCCCCTGTGGAGAAGGCGGCCTCAAAGGCGTCGCCCCGGGGGGTGCGCAGGGCCAGCACATAGCCGCTGGCGGGAATGCTCACGTTCTGGCCCCGGTAGACCCCGGTGACCATGCCCCGGCTGTCCACCACAGCGGCAAAGCCTGCGGTAAAGCCCAGGCTCTCCCCCCAGTCCCGGGTAAAGACAATGCGGCTGCCGTCGTTGTTGCCGGGGAGGCGGTTGACCAGCAGGCCGGGCACGGTGCGCTGTCCGCCGTTGGCAGCGGTGACTGTGCCGCTGATGCGGGTGGCGAAGTTCTGCACCGAGAACTGGCCGGAGGAATCCATGACAATGGCGGACTTGGCGGGGGAATACCGCTCGAAGGTGGTAATAATTCTGCCGTCGTCAATTATGGTGCCCAGGGCCTCGTAGCTGGACATGTCGAAGAAGGCGGCGTTTACGGCGATTTTGGCCCCGGTGCGGCTGACCATGGAGCCCACGCTCTCGCCCCCCCGCACCCGGCCCTTGGGCATGGCCACCCCGGCGGTGAACTTGTCCGGGTCAAACTCCACGGCCCGGAAGGAGGTGCCGTACAGCCGCTTGCGGATGATTTTGTAGCCGGAGGAGCGGATGTTTTGCAGCAGCTTGGAGAGGATGACCGCGGCCTCGGCCCGGGTGGCGGTGCCTTTGGGGGCAAAGCGCATGTCCCCCCGGCTGGAGATGACCCCGCCCCGCTGGCAGGCGGTGACGCTGGCCCTGGCGTAGCCGGAAATCTGGTCCTTGTCCACAAACAGCATGGGGCCCTGGGTGGCGGGCAGCTGCTGGCCGGTGGCCTGCACAAACTGGTAGACCATCACGGCGATATCCTGGCGGGTCACCTTGCCCGAGGGGTTGAACAGCCCCCCGCCGGTGCCGCTGATGACCCCGGCCTCGCTGGCCCAGTTGATGCTTTTTTTGCCCCAGTGGCTGTTAGAGACGTCGGAGAAGCGGCTTTTAAAGTCGTACTCCTTGAGCTCGGCGCTGGTGAGGGCGCATTTGGAGATCATGGTGGCGAACTCCGCCCGGGAGAGGGTGCCGTTGGGGTCAAAGGTGTTGGCGGTTTTGCCGCTGATAATGCCCTTTTGGGCCATGTCCTCCACCGCGTTGGCATACCAGGCCCCGGCGGGCACGTCGATAAACCGTGAGGCGCTGGCGCACACCGGCAGGCCCCCGCACAGCAGGGCCCCAATCAGCAGCAGCGCAAAGCCGCGCGTCAGTTTCTTTTTCATACATTTCTCCTTTCAAGAGGAATTTATTGATACATTATACCACACCAATCGACAAATGTCCAGCGTAACACTGGCCCAGCGTGACGCTGGACCCAATTCGCGGGGTGCGCTGGCAGGCCAGCGCGGAGTGGGTGCTGGTAGTTGGGCTTGTGGTCGCGGTTTGGGTGTGGGTGCTGACAGCGGGGGTTTATGGGGCGTTGGTTGACAAAGTTGATATAACAGGCCCCCTGTGTGCGGGGTGTAGTGGGGGGAGTTGGGGGTTATGGTCGCGGTTTGTTGCGGGTGCTGGCCGCGGACTTTTTTAAGGGCTCTGCCAGGGTGACGCTGGACTTAATTCGTGGGGTGCTGAGTTGACGAAGTCAACTCATAGGCACTGACAGCGCGGGGTGGGTACGGGGAGCGAGGTTTGTGGTCGCGGTTTGGGGGTGGGTGCTGACAGCGGGGGTTTGTGGGGCGTTGGTTGACAAGGCCGACATAGCAGGCCCCCAGCGTGACGCTGGACCCAATTCGCGGGGCGCGCTGGCAGGCCAGCGCGGAGTGGGAGGGGGTAGCGAGGCTTGTGGCCGCGGTTTGTTACGGCTGCTGGCCGCGGACTTTTTCAGCGCGACACCGTGGCTGAATCGCAAATCAGTGAGTTGGCGAACTCAATTCATAGGCACTGACAGCGCGGGGTGGGTGCTGGTAGTTGGGCTTGTGGCCGCGGTTTGGGGGTGGGTGGGGGCGGCGGGGGTTCGTGGGGCGTTAGTTAACGAGGCCGACTTTATAGGTACTGTCAACGCGGGGTGTGGTGAGGGCGGCTTAATAGCATCGTGGTAGGAGTTTGCTCTCAGCAGGGCCCAAAAGTCGGGCAACCCAATAGCGTCGTGGTGGGGCCTTGCTCTCAGCAGGGCCCAAAAGTCGGGCAACCTAATAGCGTC
>NZ_JBQISV010000087.1:0-8834 GCF_056800975.1 Acutalibacter sp. | reverse complement strand
AGGGGCGTTTTTGTCTGTTTTATGCAACGACATGGCGGTGCGCTTGCAATCTGGCAAAAAATTGGTATCATAGGCCCGGTGAAGACGCAAAGCATTTTTATGTCAACAAACGCGACGAGGGCAGGGGCGGCATTCCCCGTAGACGGCCCCTGCTGACCGGCTGATACCGCCCAGGCTCTCCCTGTTGGGAGGGCCTGTTTGTTTTGAACCGGCAGGCGGGGTGTTGGGTCAAATTTGCTAAGAAGCCAGGGGAGAAGGGGCGTTTTTGTCTGTTTTATGCAACGACATGGCGGTGCGCTTGCAATCTGGCAAAAAAAGTGGTATAATAGGCCCAGTGGAGACGCAAAGCATTTTTATGTCAAAAAACTCGATGAGAGCAGGGATAACATTGTATAAGATACTCAAAAAGCAGGAGCTGAACCCTACGGTCACCCGCATGGAGATTTTGGCCCCCGCTGTGGCGAAAAAGGCCCGGCCCGGTCAGTTCATCATTCTGCGGGTGGACGAAAACGGCGAGCGCATCCCCCTGACCGTGGCGGACTTTGACCGGCAGGCGGGCAGCGTCAGCATTATTTTTCAGGTGGTGGGGGCCACCACCGAAAAGCTGAACCATAAGCGGGAGGGGGAGTTCATCCAGGACTTTGTGGGCCCCCTGGGAGAGCCCACCCACACCGACGGCCTGAGCAAGGTGGCCGTGGTGGGGGGCGGCGTGGGCTGCGCCATTGCCTACCCGGTGGCAAAGCAGCTGTACCAGCAGGGCTGTCAGGTTCATTCCATTGTGGGCTTCCGCAGCCGGGAGCTGGTGATTTTGGAGGAGGAATTTGCAGCCGTAAGCACCAAATTATGCAGAATGAGCGACGACGGGTCCTGGGGGAGCAAGGGTCTGGTGACCGACGCCCTGCGGGAGCTGATTGAGAGCGGAGAGCAGTATGACCGGGTGATTGCCATTGGCCCCCTGATGATGATGAAGTTTGTCTGCCAGCTCACCAAGGAGCTGGGGGTTCCCACCACAGTCAGCATGAACCCCATTATGATTGACGGCACAGGCATGTGCGGCGGGTGCCGGCTGAGCCTCATCCAAAACGGCCGGCGGGTGACCAAGTTTGCCTGTGTGGACGGCCCGGACTTTGACGGCCACGAGGTGGACTTTGACGAGGCCATGGCCCGCAGCGCCATGTACCGGGACTTTGAACGCCGCGCCCACAGCCAGGCCTGTAATTTGTTCAAGGGGGTAGAGGAGAATGGCTAATCTGTCGCTGAAGAAAAACGAGATGCCCTCTCAGAAGCCGGAGGAGCGCAGCAAAAACTTCAAGGAGGTGGCCTTGGGCTACACAGCGGAGCAGGCTGTGGATGAAGCCCAGCGGTGTCTTTCTTGCAAAAACAAGCCCTGCGTGTCCGGCTGTCCGGTGAATATCCACATCCCCGCGTTCATTGAAAAAATGGCCGGGGGGGACTTTGAAGGGGCCTACCAGGTGATTGCCCAGACCAGCGCCCTGCCTGCGGTGTGCGGCCGGGTCTGCCCCCAGGAGAGCCAGTGCGAGAAATACTGCGTTCGGGGGAAAAAGGGGGAGCCGGTGGCCATTGGCCGCTTGGAGCGTTTTGCCGCGGACTGGCACAACGCCCACTCCGCCGGGGCCCCGGAGAAGCCCGCTCCCAACGGGCACAGGGTGGCCATCATCGGCTCGGGCCCCTCGGGCCTTACCTGCGCCGGAGATTTGGCCAGGCTGGGCTATGAGGTGACCGTGTTCGAGGCCCTGCACATGGCCGGGGGCGTGCTGGTTTACGGCATCCCCGAGTTCCGCCTGCCCAAGGCCATTGTGCAAAAGGAGATTGACGGCCTGAAGGCAATGGGGGTGCGGATTGAGACCAACATGGTCATTGGCCGGGCCCTGTCCATCGACGAGCTGCTGGAGCAGGGCTTTGAGGCGGTGTTCATCGGCTCGGGGGCGGGGCTCCCCAGATTTATGAATATCCCCGGCGAGAACCTCAAGGGAGTGTACTCCGCCAACGAATTCCTCACCCGCGTCAACCTGATGAAGGCCTATCTGCCTGGGTCGGACACCCCTGTGCAGCAGGCCAGGCGGGTGGCCGTGGTGGGCGGCGGCAACGTGGCCATGGACGCCGCCCGGTGCGCCAAACGCCTGGGGGCCGAGGAGGTTTACATTGTCTACCGCCGCTCGGAGAAGGAGCTGCCCGCCCGGGCCGAGGAGGTGGAGCACGCCAAAGAGGAGGGCATTGTCTTCAAGCTGCTGAACAACCCCACCCGCATTCTGGGGGACGAGAACGGCGGGGTGCGGGGTATGGAGTGCCTGGAGATGGAGCTGGGCGAGCCGGACGCCAGCGGCCGCAGGAGGCCGGTGGAGAAGGCGGGTTCCGAATTTGTGCTGGACGTGGACTGCGTGATTATGGCTATTGGCACCAGCCCCAACCCCCTGATCAAGTCCACCACCCAGGGGCTGGACACCCACAGGTGGGGGGGCGTCATCGTCAACGAGGACACCGGGCTCACCAGCCGCCCCAACGTCTACGCAGGGGGCGACGCGGTCACCGGCGCGGCCACGGTGATTCTGGCCATGGGCGCGGGCAAGACGGCGGCAAGGGCGATTCATGAGCAGCTGAGGGGGCGCTAAGCCCAGTATGTTGTGACTGTGTGAGGTGGGTATACCATATCGAGGGCATTTCTTGCGTATGTATGAATTGGGGTTGAGCCAGGCGGGCTTGCCCCAGAGCGGCGGCGCGGTTTCTGTCGCGGTCACAGTCGCGGGCAAGACGGCGGCAGGCTATTCATGAGCAGTTAAGTGGGCACTGAGCCCAGTATGTTGGGACTGTGTGAGGCGGGTATACCATATCGAGGGCGTTGCTTGTATATGTATGAATTGGGGTTGAGCCAGGCGGGCTTGCCCCAGAGCGGCGGCGCGGTCACTGTCGCGGTCACGGTTGCGGGCAAGACGGCGGCAGGCGATTCATGAGCAGCTGAGGGGGCGCTAAGCCCAGTATGTTGTGACTGTGTGAGGCGGGTATACTATATCAAGGGGGCTTGTCGATGTTTGAATTGGCGCTGAACCAGGAGGGCCTGCCTCGGGACGGCAGCGTCTACCGGCGGACGGCGGCTCTGGGCCCTGGCCCACGAACGCCGCAGGGGCATGACCGCCGACATTTTAGTGATGGACTCCTACTACTTTTTCTGCCAGGTGGGGCAGGAGCAGGAGGCTCTGCGCCTGGACGGCTATGAGGCGGCGGAGCATTTTACGCCGGTATGGGTGGAGCTGGCCCAGGCTCTGCGCGCCAACCAGGCCCGGGCCGACGGTACCCACCCCTGGCTTCGGCGGGAGGTAGCGGTGATGGAGCGGCTCAAGGCGTTTATGGACAGCCAATAAAAAAGAAGGAGCAGCCCCGTGGCCGCTCCTTCTTTTATTGTCCGCTCACAACAGCCTCCGCCACCCGAACGCCGTCTACTGCGGCTGAGACAATGCCCCCGGCATAGCCCGCGCCCTCGCCGCAGGGGTAGAGGCCCCTCAGGGTGGGAGACTGAAATGTCTCGTCCCGCAGCACCCGCACCGGGGAGGAGCTTCGGGTCTCCGGCGCGGTGAGCACCCCGTCGCCGGCGTCAAAGCCCTTCAGCTGCCGGCCCAGCAGGGGCAGGGCCTGGCGCAGGGAGTCTGCCACAAAGCCGGGCAGGCAGGGGGCAATCTCCCCCGGGGCCACCCCGGGCTGGTAGCTGGGCTTTGTTCCGGGAAAGCCCCGGGTGGGGCGGTTCTCTAAAAAGTCGGCCACCCGCTGGGCCGGAGCCAGAAAGCCCCCGCCCCCCAGCCGGAACGCCGCCGCCTCGATCTCCCGCTGAAAGGCAATGCCTCCCAGGGCTCCGCCCCTGGGGGGTCCACCCCTGGGGGGGCCGCCGCCAAAGTCCTGGGGCGCGACGCCCACCAGCAGGGCCGCGTTGCTGTTTGCCCCGTTCCGGGCCCAGGGGCTCATGCCGTTGGTGACCACGCCCCCAGGCTCAGAGGCCGCGCCGGTGACCGTGCCCCCCGGGCACATGCAAAAGGTGTACACCCCCCGCCCGCCGGGCAGGCGGCAGTTCAGCTTGTAGTCGGCAGCCCCCAGGGCCGGGTGTCCCGCAAAGCCGCCGTACTGGGCCCGGTCGATGAGCTCCGCCGGGTGCTCGATGCGCACGCCCACAGAAAAGGACTTGGCTTCCAGGGGCAGGCCCAGGCTGTCCAGCAGAGAGAACACATCCCGGGCGCTGTGGCCCACGGCCAGAACCACCCGGCGGCAGGGGATGACCTCCCGCCCGCCGGGGCCCACGGCCTCCGCCCCGGTCACCGCCCCGCCTGCGGAGCGCAGCCCGGTGAGACGGGTGGAAAAGCGGACCTGCCCGCCCAGAGCCAGAATCTGCTCCCGGATGGCCCGCACCACCCCAGGGAGCCGGTCGGTGCCAATGTGGGGCTTGGCGTCGGTGAGGATCTCCGGGGGCGCGCCGGCAGCGGCCAGCTCCTCCAGCACCTTGCGGATGCGGCCGTCAGCCGTGCCGGTGGTGAGCTTGCCGTCGGAGAAGGCCCCGGCCCCGCCCTCGCCGAACTGCACATTACACTCCGGGTCCAGCCGCCCCCCGGCCCAAAAGGCCTGCACCGCAGCCTGACGCTGCTCCACAGGCAGCCCTCTTTCTATTATAATAGGGCGTTGGCCGCACTGGGCCAGAATCAGCCCCGCGAACATGCCCGCCGGCCCAAAGCCCACCACCACCGGGGGCAGCTCCGGGGGCGGAGCTTGAGGGGGCTGGTAGCGGTAGGGCTTTTCCGGCTGCACAGAGCTGTCCCGCAGCCGGGCCAACAGGCGGCTCTCTCCGCTGACAGAGGCCAGCGCCGCGCACACAAAGTGCACGTCCCCCTTCTTTCTGGCGTCCACCGACTTCTTCGCCAGCCGCAGGTCCTGGAGGGCCTGGGGGGGCACCCGCAGCTTTTTCGCCGCCGCCCGCCGCAGGTCCTCCTGGGTGAACCCCAAAGGCAGGCGCAGCCCGCTGATTTTTAGCATGACAAAAGCCTCCTCTCAGCATTTGTGGGACAGAGCGGCCCGCCCCGTCTTCCGGGCGTTTGACTGGGGCCTGCCGCCGCGGGGCAACGCTCTCTTTGTGGGAGGCACCCAGTCAGAGGGAGCCCGCGAAATGTCAGCATGACAGGGGCCTCCTCTCCGCATTTGTGGGACAGAGTCGCCCGCCCCGTCTCCCGGGCGTTTGACTGGGGCCTGCCGCCGTCGGGCAACGCTCTCTTTGTGGGAGGCACCCAGTCAGAGAGAACCCGCGAAATGTCAGCATGACAGGGGCCTCCTCTCCGCATTCGTGGGACAGAGCGGCCCGCCGCCCCGTCTCCGGGCGGTTTACTGGGGCCTGCCGCCGCCGGGCAACGCTCTCTTTGCGGGAGACAGCCAGTCAGAGGGAGCCCGCGAAATGTCAGCATGACAGGGGCCTCCTCTCCGCATTCGTGGGACAGAGCGGCCCGCCGCCCCGTCTCCCGGGGGTTTGACTGGGGCCTGCCGCCGCCGGACAAAGCACTCTTTGCGGGAGACAGCCAGTCAGAGGGAGCCCGCAAAATGTCAGCATGACAGGGTTCTCCTCTCAGCGCTTGCCCAGGCTTTTTGCGGCGGCGGCCCCTGCCGCGGCTCCGGTGGACCAGGCCAGGTGCAGGTTGTAGCCGCCGCAGTCGCCGTGGACGTTCAGCAGCTCGCCGGTGATGTAAAGCCCCGGCACTTTCCTCGACTCCATCGTCCCCCCGTCCACCTGGCACAGGGGCACCCCCCCGGCGGTGCACTGGGCGTGCTCCCAGCCCAGGGGGCCGGACACCGGCAAGGGAAAAGCCTTGACAGCCTCCGCGGCCCGGTCCAGCTCCCGGGGGGCCAGGCTGCCCAGGGTTCGGGCTTTGGTGAGGCCCAGGCTCTTTGCCAGCTCATGGCCCACCCGCAGGTTCAGCGCCCCGGCGAACAGCTCCCCGGCCGGGGCCTGGGGGTAGAGACGGCGCTGGGCCTTCAGGTGCTCCTTGAGCCGGGAGGTGGGCAGGTCCGGGGCCAGGTCCAGGGTCAGGCGGAAGGGGCCGGGGCCGGTCAGCCGGGCGGAGGCGTTCATGACGCAGATGCCGGACACGGAGCCGTCCCCAAAGATGACCTCGCCGTTTTCCGTGTAGAGGGGGCGTTCCCCGGCAAACAGGGAGGCCCGGGCCTTGCAGCGCATCCCCTTCAGGGGGCGGGTGAGCTTGGCCGGAGCCCTCAGTCCCACCAGGGCCGGGGCAAGGGGGGTGACCCTGTGGCCCAGCTGCCGGGCCAGGTCATAGCCCGAGCCCCCGGACAGCTGGGGAGAGGCCGCGCCGCCGCAGGCCAGCACGCAGGCCCTGGCCCGAGCCTGCCCCCCAGGGCCGCTGAGACGGAAAACCCCCCCGCTCTTCGCCGCCCCGGCCACGGGAAAGCCGCAGCGGATGGTTACCCCGGCCTGAGCGCAGGCGGACCGGAGGACCCCCGCCACGGCCGCAGCCTGAAGACTGTAGGGGTATACCCGGCCCTCCGGGTCCGCCCGGGTGAGCAGGCCCAGGCTGTCAAACAAAGACCGCACCCGGGAGCCGGGCCAGTCCGCCAAAAAACCGGCCAGCTCCCCTCTGTCGCCGTGGTAATGGGCAGGGGAGATGTTCTCGTTGGTAAGGTTGCAGCGGCCGTTGCCAGTGGCCAGCAGCTTGCGGCAGGGCTTTTCTCCGGCCTCCAGCACCAGTGCCCGGGCCCCGGCCTGGGCGGCGGTGATGGCTGCCATCAGCCCCGAGGCCCCGGCCCCGGCCACCGCCAGGTCAAAAAGCTCCCCCATTACAGCACCAGCCCCAGCAGGCCGTAGGAGACAATGCACATGATCACGTCCGCGGTCAGCGTGCCCAGGGCCACCGAGAGCATGGCGGATTTAAAGTCCATCTTCATCAAGGCCGCTGCCAGCGAGCCGGTCCAGGCCCCGGTGCCGGGCAGGGGGATTGCCACAAATATCAGCAGGCCGATGGTCTTGTACTTGTTGATTTTGTCGAATTTGCTGCGGCCCTTGGCCTCCATCCGGTCCACCAGCTTGACAAAGCGGGTGTTGCGCATCCAGTCAAAAATTTTGTTGATGAACAGGAGAATAAAGGGGGTGGGCAGCAGGGTGCCCACCAGGCAGATGAGGAAGGCGGGGAGCATTTGCAGGTCCAGCAGCTTGGCCGCGAGAATGCCCCCCCGCAGCTCAATGACCGGCATGAGGGAGAGGAGGAAGACCGTGAGCTCGGCGGGAATGGTCTGGCTGAAAAGACGGACAAGGGATTCGACAATGTGTTCCATGTTAGACATCCTTTTGGGTTTTTACCCTATTATACCCTACTGGCCCAGGGAATGCAAGACCTGGGGGCAGGAGGCGTCCCAAGAAAGAGCCGGCAATGGAACGCCTCCCTGCTGGGAGCCTGGAAACGCTGCCGCCGTTGAAAAGGGGGAGGGAGCTTTGGTGAACGCTTTTGTTTTGGGTACTCCCCAGGTGTGGGGGGCGCGCCTGTCCCACAAAAATAATTATGGGCGTTTATGTACAAAAAGGTGCTGAAAATGGGGGAAAACAGGCCCAGACAGCCCGCTTTTCGGTCCAACTCCGCCTGCTTTTGACTGGCAAAGCGGGTAGCTTGTACGCGTAACAGCTGGCGCGGGCTGTGGGTTTCAGTAGGTATGAGGGAGCGGGGCGGGCGCGGTCTGCCCCCTTTGGACCGCCTGGGCGGGGCTTTTTGTCACAAAATGGTTTTACCCGGGCAAATAGGGTTTACCCGGGGCCCGCAATGGTGTATAATAGAAAAAGTCTGTGGAAAGGAAAGGACTTGGGATGTTAAAAAAGCTTGCAAAATGGACATTTGCCGGCCTCTGTGCGGCGGGGGCCCTGTGGTTCTGCCTGCCCGCCCTTCATGGGGGCTTTGGGGAGGGCTCGGTGTTTGGGGTGCTGGTGTGCGGCCTGGGGCTGGCCCTGGCGCTGCTCTACCCAAAGGCCGCGGCCCGGGGCGGAGCGCGCCGGGTGTTGGCCCGGGTGGCGGCTGGCCTGTATGGGCTGGGGCTGGTGTGGGCCCTGTACCTGACCGGGCTGATTGTGCTGTATCAGGCCGCGCCCCCGCCCCCCGGCCGGGACGTGGTGGTGCTGGGGGCCCAGGTATACGGCCCGGAGCGCATGGGGCAGAGCCTCACCGGCCGGGTGGAGCGGGCGGCGGCGTATTTGCAGGAGAACCCGGAGGCCCGGTGCATTGTCACCGGCGGACAGGGGGGCAATGAGCCCTGCCCCGAGGCCCTCACCGCCCGGAACGCCCTGGTGGGCATGGGCATTGAGCCGGAGCGGATTTTTATGGAGGACCGCTCTCGGAACACCCGGCAGAACCTGGCCTATGCCAAAGAGATTGCGGACGAGCAGGGCTTTGGGCCCGTGGTGGTGGTGACCCAGGGCTTTCACATGTACCGGGCGGTGCGGCTGGCCCGTTGGGCGGGGTTTGAGGCCGAGGGCCTGCCCGCCTGGACCGACCCGGTGATTTTTCCCGGCTACTACGGCAGAGAGCTGCTGTCGCTGACAAAGTGGTACGTTGAGGAGCTGTTGGGGGCGGTTGCCGGGTGAGCGCTCTTGGGGACGAGGCGATATATGTGGGGATGGGTTGGGATAAACCGCTATATATTGTGAAATTGCAGATTGTTTTCTGAAAATGAGAAAAAGGGCTTGCAATTTCCGGCGGGCTGTGGTATGATATACAAGCAGTCGAGAGACTGAGCAAAAACAAGTTGGTGTTGATTACGGCGGGGGTCCACCCGTTCCCATCCCGAACACGGAA
>NZ_JBQISV010000086.1:0-8962 GCF_056800975.1 Acutalibacter sp. | reverse complement strand
GTTTCAGGTGACAGAGGGAAAAGCGCAGGCTATGTTCTGGGCGTTGGGTTGACAGAAATTTTCATGAAGAATTCATAAATTGGAAAGGGGTAATTCACAATGATGGGATATACTTTCAAGCAGACGAAGCGTAGGGAGAGAGGCAACGGTGAGAGCAGAATCCTCCGCCAGCAGGCCAATTATGAGCGATTCATGCAGGAGCGGGCGGATGTGTTTCAGGTGACAGAGGGAAAGGCGCAGGCGGCGTTCTGGGCCATGCAGAACCTGTAAAAGTCAGACAGAGCCGGAATAAACCGGGAAAAACCAGCAATCATATTGTGATAAGAAGAAACGGAAGGGAGCTGTCAGCATGAAAAAGTTTAACGGGAAGAGATGGGCCAGAGAAAAGGACCAGGCTGTGAGCCGCCGGCAGAGCGTCCATTTTGAGCGCTTTATGCAGGAGAGAGCAGACGTGTTCCAGGTGACAGAGGGAAAGGCGCAGGCCATGTTTTGGGCCATGAGCTAAGGCTAAACCGCTTATAAGTTTTCGTCACTCCCATATATAAAAAGCAGGAAAGCCCCGGCGCTTTGGATGGCGCAGGCGGCTTTCCTGTTTTTTAGCTAAGGGGGGCAAAGCCAAAGTAGCTGAGCAGCCCGTTGTAGATGCCCTGGGCAAAGCCCCGTTGGTCGCTGCGGAGCTTTTCCGCGTCAGAGGCATTGGTGAGGTAGCCCAGCTCCACCAGCACGGCGGGCATGGCGGTGCGGCGCAGCACATAAAGAGAGGGGTTAATGCGCACGCCGTTGTCCCGGGTGCCGGTTTGTTGGGTGACGCCGTTGAGAATGTGCTGGGCCAGCCAATAGGCCTGGGTGCCCTGCTGGTAGACATAGACCTCGCTGCCGTTGATGGCCGGGTTGGGGTTGGCGTTGCAGTGGATGCTGATAAAGTAGTTGGCAGGCCAGCTGTTGGCCATGTTGACCCTGGCCCGCAGGCTGGTGGCATTGCTGGTGCCCAGCACCTGGTTGGGGGAATTGCGGGAGAGGCGGACGGCAAAACGGGGGTCGTTCTGGAGCAGCTGGCCCAGAATGACCCCCACATTATAGGTGACGTCCTGCTCCCGCAGGCCGTTGCCCTCGGCGCCGGCGTTGACGCCCTGGGGGTTGTGACCCTGGTCGACGAAAATGCGGATAGGCATAACACGCCTCCTTTCGGGGGTGACGCCCCCATAGCAGGGGGACATTCCAGGTTATGCGGGGTGCGGGCGGGGGGTGCGGGGGGCGGTGGGTAGAAAAATATCAGAAGAATATGCAGGTATCTTGGCTGTATCTCTTGCGTTTTGGTAAATTTTGTGGTATGATTTGAACAATACCACACCAAAAGCTTGCAGAGAGCACAATTATGGCGCGGCTTTTGGTGGGAAATAGGAGGGAATGTTGATGAAAAGACGAGTACTATCATTGCTGCTGGCCTTGTGCCTGCTTTGCGGGCTTGTGCCCATGGGGGTAACGGCAAGCGCAAAAGTGTACACAGGGGAGTGTGGAGAAGACGCGCACTGGGAACTGGACAGCGACAAGAAAGAACTGCGCATCTTTGGCACAGGGCCTATGGCGGACTACGGCTATCCTGAATATCCCCCGTGGAGAGCTTATGCCGCAGACGTTGTTTCGGTTGTGATTGAGCCGGGAATTACCACGGTTGGTGAGTTGGCTTTTTGCAATTTGGAAGCGCTTAAAGAGGTCTCACTACCGGAAACCGTAACTTTTATTAAAAATTCGGCTATTGCAGAGTGTCCCAGCTTAGGTGATATAACACTTCCCAGTAAGCTTGAAAAAATTGGAGAGGATGCATTTTCTTGTTGTGACAGCTTGACCAGCGTACATATTCCTCCCACTGTGCAGGAAATCAAAAAGAATCCTTTCAGGCAATGCGCCAATCTCCAAAGTATTCAAGTGGATTCAAGAAACTCTAACTATTTGGATATTGACGGTGTTCTTTATACAAAGGATATGAAAATGATTGTGTGCTGTCCAAACGGGAAAGAGGGGGAATTCAAGATACCGGAGGGTGTGGAAATCATTGAGGAGGCTGCATTCCAGATTTGTGATAAAATCACAGCCATTTCCATCCCGGACGGTGTAACCAAGATTCGCATGGGGGCATTTCTGGGGTGCTCCAGCCTGACCAGGTTAATTTTGCCGGATGGGGTAAAATCCATAGGCGGCTATGCATTTCAGAATTGCACAAGCCTGGAAGAGCTTGTGATACCGGATGGCGTTACAAGCATTGGCGGCTATGCGTTTGATTCCACAAATCTGACCAGTCTCACGCTCCCTAGTGGACTGACCGTACTGGAAGGCGGTTCTTTATTTTATGGATGCACAAATGTAACGCATATTACGATACCTAACACCATAACAGAAATAGGGTTAATCGTGTTTGAATGGTTGAGCGACAACGTGGAGGAATTCTATTTTGTTGGCACAGAGGAGCAGTGGAACGAGATTGGCGGCGCAGCCGCATTGGAATTTGCTATTGAGGAAGGTGGCCTTTCTTCCCATGTGGAGGTGCGCTTTGGAAACCAGCCGCCACCCCCAAAGCCCGCGCCAGAGCAGTTTGAGGATGTGCAGAGCAAAGACTGGTTTGCGGATTCAGTAACCTGGGCTATCCATAACAACATCACCAGCGGCAAGGGCAGTACCACCACATTTAAGCCCCATGACACCTGCACCCGTGCGGAGATTATGACCTTTATCTGGGCTGCGGAGGGCAGGCCTGACCCGGCTGGTGCGGCGGAATTTTCTGACATGCCCTCGCTGCCGGCCTTCCGCAGCGCCATTAGCTGGGCCGTGGAGCAGGGCGTCACCAGCGGCATGGGCGGCGGTAAATTCGGCGCTGCCATGCCCTGCACCCGGGTTCAGGCGGTGACCTTCCTGTGGGCGGCAGCGGGCAAGCCTCAGCCTAATGCCACCGCCACCTTCAGCGACATGACGGGTAATCCTGTTTATGATGCGGCCATCAGCTGGGCGGTAGAGAACCAGATTACCACCGGCGCGGGAAACAACCGCTTTGCCCCTGGCAAGCGCTGCACCCGGGCAGAGATTGTCACCTTTTTGCGCAACGCCTATCAATAAGCACACAAGGGCTGGCCTGGCTGGGCCAGCCCTTTGCTCTGCCCGGCGGGGGCGTTACAAAAGTCGCGGGAGAACAGAGAGATTTTGGAAAACCCCATTGATTATTCTCTCGTTCTGTGTTAGAATAATGGCAGGAATCCATTTTCTCAAATTTTGAGTCTTTGCTATATTCTTGAAAGGAGTTTGCAAACCCATGACCAACAACAAGACCGTTCTGAGCTGGTTGGAAGAAATGAAAGAGCTGGTCACACCCGACCAGGTGGTGTGGATCGACGGCTCGGAGGAGCAGGTGGAGGATCTGCGCCGCCAGGCCTGCGAGACCGGCGAGATGATCAAGCTGAACCAGGAGAAGCTGCCTGACTGCTACTACCATCGTACTGCTGTGAATGACGTGGCCCGGGTGGAGGGCCGCACCTTCATCTGCTCCAAAAAGGAGGAGGATGCGGGCCCCACCAACCATTGGATGGACCCGGAGAAGGCCTACAAGATGCTGTTTGACATTGCCCGGGGCAGCTATAAGGGCCGCACCATGTATGTCATCCCCTACTCCATGGGCCCTGTGGGCTCTCCTCTTGCCAAAATCGGCATTGAGGTCACCGACTCCATCTATGTTGTGCTGAACATGTCCATTATGACCCGCACCGGCAAGGCCGTGCTGGACGTGCTGGGCGACAGCACCGACTGGGTGAAGGGCCTGCACTGCAAGGTGGACATTGACGAGGAGAACCGTTATATCTGCCACTTCCCTGAGGATAACTATATCATCAGCGTCAACTCTGGCTACGGCGGGAACGTGCTGCTGGGTAAGAAGTGCTTTGCCCTGCGCATTGCCTCCTATCAGGCCAAGAACGAGGGCTGGATGGCGGAGCATATGCTCATTCTGGGCATTGAGAACCCCCAGGGCGAGGTCAAGTATGTGTGCGCGGCCTTCCCCTCTGCCTGCGGCAAGACCAACCTGGCCATGATGATCCCCCCCGAGGGCTATCGCGAGAAGGGCTATAAGGTCTGGACTGTGGGCGATGACATCAGCTGGATGCGCCAGGGCCCTGACGGCCGCCTGTACGCCATCAACCCGGAGAACGGCTTCTTCGGCGTGGCTCCCGGCACCAACATGAAATCCAACCCCAACGCGCTGATCTCCACCCAGAAGGGCACCATCTTTACCAACGTGGGCCGCAACCTGGACGAGAACACCGTGTGGTGGGAGAGCCTGGACAAGAATCCTCCTGTCAACGCTCAGGAGTGGAAGGGCGCCGACGTGAACGGCCCCGAGTTCATCGCCCAGGGCAACAAGCTGGCTCATCCCAACAGCCGCTTTACCGCGCCTGCCAAGAACTGCCCCTGCATCAGTCCCGAGTTTGACAAGGGCGAGGGCGTGCCTGTGTCCGCTATCATCTTCGGCGGACGCCGTCCTGACACGGTGCCCCTGGTTTACCAGTCCCGCGACTGGAACGCCGGTGTGTTTGTAGGCTCCATCACCGGCTCTGAGACCACCGCCGCCGCCGCTGGCGCTGTGGGCGTGGTCCGCCGCGACCCCATGGCCATGCTGCCCTTCTGCGGCTATCACATGGGCGACTACTTCCAGCACTGGATTGAGATGGGCGAGAAGCTGGGGGACAAGGCTCCCAAGATCTTCAACGTGAACTGGTTCCGCACTGATGCGGACGGCCACTTCATCTGGCCCGGCTTTGGCGACAACTTCCGCGTGGTGGAGTGGATCATCAAGCGCTGCGAGGGCAAGGTGGACGCGGAGGAGACTCCTATTGGCTTTGTGCCCAAGGCTGAGGACATCAACCTGGAGGGCCTGGACTTCTCCATTGACCAGCTGAAGGATATTCTGGTTGTGGATAAGGCTGCCTGGGCCAAGGAGGCCGAGGGCATTGAGGAGTTCTACAAGCAGTTTGGCGACAAGCTGCCTGCCGCCCTTAAGGAGCAGCTGGCGATTCTGAAGGAGAACTGCAAGTAAGCTGCGGCCCTTCTGACAGAGATATTGCATAAGAATAAAAGGGGCAGTCGGTCGGTGGACCGGCTGCCTTTTTGCGTAGGATGATGGTAGGGCCGCTGCCTGAAACCGGTCGCTGCTCGTGACAGGTGGTGCGGGCAGGTCTTCCGATGTCTGATAGCAAAGGGATTTGAGAACGCGAGGATACTGTTTTGAGCCGGGCAGCAAGATGGGGCGGTTCAAATTAACGGTACATGGCAAAAGGCGGAGTGTTGACTTAGGGAAACCAAGTCAACACTCCGCTTTTCGTTTTTTATTCCTCAGGCCACAGCACGACATGTCCTGCTGCCAGAGATTTTTTCACGTCTACCAGCCGCTGATTGGCGCTGCCCCGAAACCGTAGATCTATGTCCCGCTGAGCCTCTAAATAGGGGCCGTCGATGAGCAGGTCGGCCTCCTGCAACAGGGCAAGGGTGGTGGGGTCAGAGGACGCGGCCAGCTCTTCAAACAGGTAGCCGGTGAACACCACCACGTCCTTCCCCGCAGTGTGCACCTGCCGGGCCAGCTCTGTCAGGGGCTCAGGCTGGCAAAAGGGCTCGCCCCCGCTGAGGGTGACGCCCTTGAGCAGAGGGTCCCGCTGAAATGCCGCGAACAGGTCCTGGGCGTCCATCTCTTCGCCAGCCACAAAGGGGTGGGTTTCGGGGTTGTGACAGCCAGGACAGCGGTGGGGACAGCCCTGGACGAACACCGCGTATCGGATGCCCGGACCGTCCACAATGGATTCGGGGACAATGCCCGCTACTCTCACCTTCATGGGGTCCGCCTCACTGCCAGGGGAGGGCCCGCCGGCCCTCAATGGGCTGCTCCAAATGGTAGCCCAGGGGGGTGAGGGTGATGTAGCCGTCCTTCAGGCTGTTCCAGTCGTCAGCCCCGCCAGGGGTGTGCATGGGGGGGCGGCTGGGGGGATAGTAGACTGGCTGGCCGTTAACCTTTTCCCGCTGCTCATAGGGGCCCTGCCAGCGGCTGTCGCCCAGAGCAGCCCAGCGCAGGCCCTTGATCTCTGTCAAAGGCAGGTCGGGGATGTTGATGTTCAACACCTGGTCAAAGTCCTTTTCCAGGTCCAGCAGGCCGAACAGGCAGATAAAGTTTTCTACCAGCCTCTGCTCGTCAGCCCCTGCCGGCGCGGAAAGAGCAATGGACTTGACCCCCATCATGGCGGCTTCCAGGGCTGCGGCCACGGTGCCGGAGTAGAGCAGGTCTGAGGCTGTGTTCTCCCCCCGGTTGGGGCCGGAGATCACCAGGTCCACAGAGCCAGGGGCCAGGTTCAGCAGGCCCAGACGCACACAGTCGGCAGGGGTGCCGGAGATGGACCAGGCGCCTACTCCCTTGGGGTAGTCCGCCGGGTGGACGAACAGGGGGGCCTGCAGGGTGATGCCGTGGCCAATGGCGCTGCGGTTGCCGTCTGGGGCCACTACCGTGACCGCGTGGTTGCGGGAGAAGGCACCTGCCAGCGCATAGAGACTGGGGGAGTAGATGCCGTCGTCGTTTACCAGCAGCAGGTTCATGGCCGGGCCTCCTGACTGCCTCCATCACTCATGGTGTGCTTCACCCGGTCCTTTTCCTCCGCGCGCTTGGCGTTGTTCCAGCGGTCAATGGTGCCCACCAGGTAGCCGGTGATGCGGCGGATGCGCTCAAAGCCCCGGCCCTCGCCAACCATGATCTGATCGGCCCCGGTGATACCTGCGTTTTTCTTTGATGTGTTTGACATGGTGATTTCCTCCTTGAGATGGTGTTTTATGTTGAATGCTTGGCGTTATTCTTTTTGACAGGTTTGTTTTCACTGTTGAACCGCGAAGAAAGCTCGCATATTTTTTCTTTTATTTTATGCCGCGATTGACGCTTTAACTGATCAGGCTGGAATAGTCGGGTACGTCATGGTACTTTTTCCGCAGCTCTTCCAGCTTTTCCAGGGGCACGCCCTCTCCCTCCCGGCGTCCGCACCTGGGGCAGGTCTCTCCGATAATTCCATTATACCCACAAACAGGGTCCCGGTCAACCGGGTGATTGACCGAGCCGTAGCCCACGCCCGCCTCCTTCATGCAGCGGATGACGCTCTCAAAGGCGTCGATATTCTTGCACACGTCCCCGTCCAGCTCCACATAGCTGATGTGCCCGGCATTGGTCAGGGCGTGGAAGGGGGCCTCTTTCTGAATCTTCTCAAAGGCAGGGATGGGATAGTACACAGGCACATGGAAGGAGTTGGTGTAGTAGTCCCGGTCGGTGACCCCTTCGATGATGCCGAACTTCTTCTTGTCAATCCGGGTAAAGGTGCCGGAGAGGCCCTCTGCCGGGGTGGCCAGCAGGGTGAAGTTCAGCCCGGTCTCTGCCGAGAGCTGGTCCATCCTCTTGCGCATGTAGGTGATGATTTCCAGGCCCAGCCGGTAGCTCTCCTCACTCTCTCCATGGTGCTTGCCGGTAAGGGCCTTCAGGGTCTCTGCCAGGCCGATGAAGCCCACGGACAGGGTGCCGTGCTTGAGCACCTCCGCCACAGAGTCGTTCCGGTCCAGCTTCTCCGAGTCGATCCACACCCCCTGACCCATGAGGAAGGGGTAGTTGTAGGCCTTTTTGCTGCACTGAATCTTGAACCGGTGGAGCAGCTGCTCCACGCACAGGTCTATGCGCTGGTCCAGAATCTGGTAGAACTTCTTCACATCTCCCTTGGCCTCAATGCCAATGCGGGGCAGGTTGACGGAGGTAAAGCTCAGGTTGCCCCGGCCGCAGGTGGTCTCGTGGGTGCGGTCGTGGACATTGCCCATGACCCGGGTGCGGCAGCCCATGTAGGCAATCTCTGTGTCATAGTCGCCGGCCTTATAGTATTGCAGGTTGAAGGGGGCGTCGATAAAGCTGAAATTGGGAAACAGCCGCTTGGCGGACACCCGCATGGCCAGCTTGAACAGGTCATAGTTGGGGTCCTCCTCGTTGTAGTTGACCCCTTCCTTTACCTTGAAGATCTGTACCGGGAAGATGGGAGTCTCCCCGTCGCCCAGACCGGCCTCAGTGGCCAGCAGCAGGTTGCGGATGACCATGCGGCCCTGCTCGCTGGTGTCTGTGCCGTAGTTGAGGGAGGAGAAGGGCACCTGGGCCCCGGCCCGGGAGTTCATGGTGTTCAGGTTATGCACCAGGGCCTCCATGGCTTGATAGGTGGCCCGGTCGGTCTCCCGCCAGGCAGTCTCTTTGGCATAGGCGGCGGCGTCGCAGGCCTCCTCCCAGGTCACCTCCTGAAAGCCGTGCTCCCGCTGGTGCTGGGGGAGGAAGCCGGCAAAGCGTTCCCCATAGGCGTCTGTGTTTTTCATGGTGACACGGGTGTGCAGCGCCACCCGGGCAGCGTCTACCATGGCCTCGGCCTGGCCGTGGGGCATCAGCTTCATCAGCTGGAAGAACTGGGTGAGGGCCTTGAAGTATTCCTTGTGGTAGGTTTTGTCCACGCCCTGGGCCATGGCGTAGTCGAAATTGGGGACGCTCTGGCCTCCGTGCATCTCGTTCTGGTTGGCCTGAATGGCAATGCAGGCCAGGGCCGCGTAGCTGCGAATGTCCTTGGGCTCCCGCAGGTAGCCGTGGCCGGTAGAGAAGCCGTTTTTGAACAGCCGGATCAGGTCGATCTGGCAGCAGGTCTCGGTGAGGGTGTAGAAGTCCTTGTCGTGAATATGGATGTCCCCCTCCTCGTCGGCCTGGGCAAGATGGGGGGGGATGACGTACTTATCGTAAAAGCTTTTGGCCCCCTCTGAGCCATATTTGAGCATGGTGCCCATAGCGGTATCCGCGTTGATGTTGGCGTTTTCCCGCTTCAGGTCCACGTCCTCGGCAGGGACAAAGGTGAGGGCGGAGTAGATTTTCACCAGCTCATCGTCCATC